>JAFZEB010000193.1 GCA_017560855.1 Ruminiclostridium sp. | reverse complement strand
GGGTTCCGCAAGCGCATGGCTACTGCCAATGGCCGCAAGGTCCTGGCTCGCCGCCGCGCAAGAGGCCGCGCCCGTCTGACCCACTGATGCCAGGGGCAATCGCATAGAGGATATTAAAAGGGGCGGGGAAGTCATTTCCACCGCCCTTATCCAGCATACGCAGGTTTTTTCTCTCCCTATGCCATTGCCTCCACTGGAAGGAGGACACAGATCGTGAAGTATACGGTCTCTCTCAAGGAAAACAGAGTCTTCCGTCGTCTCTATGCCAAGGGCAAGAGTGCGGTCGGCCCCGCCATGGTTCTCTACTGCCGGAAAAACGGCCGAACGGAGAGCCGCTATGGCATTACGGTCAGCACCAAGCTGGGCAAGGCCGTCACCCGGAATCGGGTCCGCCGCCGTCTGCGGGAGATCTATCGTTTGAACGAGGACAAGTTCTTTCCCGGTTACGATATTGTCGTCGTGGCCAGGGGCCGGGCTGTCCATAGCCAGTATGCCGATCTGAATAAGCAGTTCCTCCGCCTGGCAAACAAACTCCAGCTCCTTCGCCCCCTTGAGGAGAAGGAGCCATGAAGGCTGTCCTTTTATGGATGGTCCGGTTCTACCGGAAACACATCTCTCCAAACCGTCCCCCCTGCTGCCGGTTTATCCCCACCTGCTCGGCTTATGCCCTGGAGGCCATTGAAAAATACGGCGCAGTCAAAGGGGGCTTTCTTGCCGTGCGCAGGATCCTGCGGTGCAGTCCCCTTCACCGGCAGGAGAGTATCGAGTATGACCCGGTACCTTGAAAAGTAAAAGAAGCCTTCCCCCGGTCGTAAGACCGAAGAAAACCCCAAAATACTTTTGGAGGCTTTATAATGAGCATCATCTTAACCCCCTTTGCCAAGCTGCTGCTGCTGTTCTACAGCATGACCAACAGCTACGGCATCGCTCTGCTGCTGTTTGCTCTGGTGGTCCGTATCGTCCTCTTCCCCCTCTTCCTGAAGGGCCGTAAGAGCATGATGGCCATGAGCGGCCTGGCCGACCAGCAGAAGTTCATCCAGCAGAAGTACGGCAGAGACCGTGAACGCTACTCCATTGAGCTGCAGAAGCTCTATGAGAAGGAAGGCGTCAAGCCCTCCGGCGGCTGCCTGTGGTCCATGCTGCCCCTGGCTGTGCTGATCCCCCTGTACGGCATTGTCCGTAAGCCCCTGACCAACCTGCTGGGCATGACCAAGGATCAGTTCAATGCTGTTTCCAACCTGCTCTACGGCGAGGTTCTGGATATCGACACCGCACAGCTGGGTATGGCCCAGGATGTCTTCACGAACTATGATCGCATCGTCACTTCCATCCCCGAGCTGGCCGGTATGCCCCAGGTGGACTTCACCTTCCTGGGTATGAACCTGGCGGATACCCCCCACCTGATGTTCTGGCAGCAGGAAAACGTGCTGCTGGCCTTCGGTCTGTGGCTGATCCCTGTGATCTCCGCAGCCCTGTCCGTCTTCTCCATGATCCTGAACAACAAGATCAATGCCTATGTCACCGGCAGCGAGAAGAAGAGCAACGACCCCACCCAGCGCTCCATGATGATCATGATGCCCCTCATGTCTCTGTGGATCTGCTTTACTCTGCCCGCAGCTCTGGGTCTGTACTGGATCTACAGCTCCTTGAGCGCCATGCTGTCCGAGTTTGCCAACATCCCCTTCCTGCGTAAGTTCATGAAGACCGAGGCCGAGAAGAAGGTCCGCCGTGCCGAAGAACTCAAGGAGATGGAGCGTCTGGAGCGTGAGAGAAAGTCTGCTGCCAAGAAGAAGGCACAGGAGGAAAACCGCCGCATCCAGATGGAGCGCAAGCTGAACAAGAGCGTCTCCACCGCCAGCCGCGAAGGTCTGCGCACCTACGCCCGCGGCCGCACCTATGACCCCGACCGTTACCCCACCTTCCCCTATGAGGATCCCAACAAGCTCCTGCAGAAGAAGCGTGAGGAGATGGCCGCTGCCGCCGAAGCCAAGCAGGCAAAGAAGGGCGGCAAGAAGGACAAGGCTGCTGTGGCTGCCGCTGCCGCTGCCCCCGTGGTGGAAGAGACCGTGGAAACCGTCACCCCCGTGGAGACCGCTCCCGTTGACACCACCCCCGTCCACACCGAGCCCGCTGCCGAGGTGGAAGAGGGCTTTGTGGAGGAGTCCTTCCTGGAAGAGAACGAAGAAGCATAACAAGGAGAAGAACGCCTTATGTTAAAATGGATCGAAGCCACGGGCAGAAGCGAGGACGCTGCCATTCAGAACGCTCTGGACCAGCTGGGTCTGGATCGTGACAGCGTTTCCGTGGAAGTCCTGGAGAGAGCCAAGAGCGGTATTCTTGGTTTTGGCAAGTCTCCTGCTAAGGTGAAGGTCACCTACGAGGTCCCCGATGAGGAGCCCGTGGCGGAACAGACCGCACCTGCCGCCCCTGTGGTGGAGGAGACCCCTGCTCCCCAGCCTGTGGCAGAAGAAACCCCCGCCCCCACTGTGGAGGAAGAGCCTGCTCCCCAGGCCGTTCCTGCCGCTGTGGTCTCCAAGGGCATGGACCTGGACGAGCGCATCCGCACCTTCCTGTCCGGCCTGCTGGAGCACATGGGCGTGGAGGCTGAAGTGAACATTGCGCCCAAGGCAGAAAACGGCATCCTGGTGACCCTGGAAGGCCCCAAGCTGGGCGCTCTCATCGGCCACCGGGGCGAGACCCTGGACGCCATCCAGCAGCTGACCAACTACGCCGTCAACAAGGGCCGCACCCACCGTGTGCGCATCCACATTGACGCCGAGAACTACCGGGCCAAGCGGGAGGAATCCCTCAAGCGCCTGGCAACCAAGGTGGCTGCCAAGGTGGTCAAGTACCGCCGCAACATCACTCTGGAGCCCATGAACGCTTACGAGCGCCATGTCATCCACGAGACCCTGCAGGATTACCCCAACGTGATCACCTATTCCACGGGGACCGAGCCCAACCGCCGCACGGTGGTGGCCTTCTCCCGGGGCAAGCATGCATATTGATTGAACGAAAACGGCGGGGGAGGGCCATACCTTCCCCTGCCGTTTTTTCCGTATGAAGGAGGAATTTCCATGACATTCCGCGACCGCATCCATCCCCAGCTCCGTGCCTGGTACGACGCATCCCCCGGGTTCGACTTTGACAACCTGGAGGAGTTCGTCCCCAAGTGCAACGCCGCAGAACTGGCCAACCTGACCGAAGACCCTGATGTCATCGCCCGGGATAAGATGATCCCTGGTCCCGACGGGGCACCCGAGGTGAAGATCCGCATCTATGAGCCCAAGAACCGGGGGGACAGACTCCTGCCCTGTCTGTTCTTCTACCATGGCGGCGGCTTCCTCTTCGGCACGGTCTACCGCCAGGAAAAGCTCTGCCAGGGCTATGTGAAGAACGTGGACTGCATCGTGGTTTCCGTGGAATACCGCCTGGCCCCCCAGTGGAAGGCCCCTGCCCCCCTGATGGACTGCTATGCCGCCCTCACCTGGGTCCATGACCACGGGGCTGAGATCGGCGTGGACAGCAGCCGTCTGGCAGTCTCCGGCCTGTCCGCCGGCGGCAACCTGGCTGCGGCCATCTCCCTCTACGCACGGGACAAGAAGGGTCCCAAGCTCTGCCTCCAGATGCCCCTCTACGGCGAGCTGGACTACACCCTGGACACCTTCTCCGCCCATGAGATCACCGACACCAAGCTGTGGTGCCGCTACAACTGTGAAAAGTCCTGGGAACACTACCTGCCTGCCGGGATGCTCCCCAACGAGTATGTCTCCCCTGCCCTGGCCAAGGACCTGTCCGGCCTGCCCCCTCTGTTCTCCTACATCGGCCAGCTGGACCCCGGCCGGGACGAGAACATCACCTACTGGAACCGCATGATGGAGGCCGGCGTGGAGGTGGAATACCACGTCTTCCCCGGCTGCTACCACTGCTTCGAGCTGGGTGTGCCCGATGCGGATTACAGCAAGGTGGCCTATCAGCTCATGTACGCCGCCTTGAAGAAGGCTTTTGCGCAGGAGTGATAAGATACGGTTGGTGAGTATGTAGGGGCGGATAGCATCCGCCCGACCTGCCTGTAGGATAATCGCCACGTTGGCGGGCGGCTAATAGCCGCCCCTACATGAAAGGTTGC
>JAFZEB010000192.1 GCA_017560855.1 Ruminiclostridium sp. | reverse complement strand
GGAGGCCAGCAGGAACTGAAGGGCAGCTGTCTGGACCAGGCAGTAGTCGATATAGTAGAAGGGAGACTCATAGATGTGCATCTGGTACTGCCAGCGGGTACCCTCTTCCAGATAGGGGACGCCTTCAAAGCTGATGTGGGGGCGGAACTCAGCCTCCAGCTTTCGCCAGGCGGCCTTACGCTCTTCGGGGGTCCAGTCAGGATTTTCATAGACCTGGCGCTGGAAGTCATCCACGATGGTGCCGTAGGGGATGAAGGACAGGGCGTCCAGCAGGTGCATGAACTTGTACCGCTCGGCATCCTCCCCGAAGAAGTTCTCCATATAGGGCCAGGCAAAGAACTCCATGCTCATGGAGTGGGTCTCAGCCGTCTCCATGCCACCCATGTTCAGTTCCACCACATACTTGTTGTTGGCGATGGAGTAGTCGGCAAAGGCGTGGCCTGCCTCGTGGGTGACCACGTCCACGTCACCGGCGGTGCCGTTGAAGTTGGCCAGGATGAAGGGCTGCTTATAGGCCATAAAACTGGTGCAGTAGCCGCCGCCCCACTTGTTCTTGCGGGATTCCACGTCGAAGGCCTCGGTCTTCAGCATGAAGTCGATGAATTCGCCGGTTTCCTTGCTCATGTCGTGGTACATAGCCTTGGCGGCAGCGAAAATCTCCTCCTTGCCGCCCTTGGGGGCAGGGTCGCCCTGGGGGAAGATCAGGTCGTAGTCGTAGACCATCAGCTTGTCTACGCCCAGGTTCTTTGCCACCTCGGTACGCAGACGGGAGACCGCAGGGACGATGTCCCGGCGGACGTTATCCCGGAACTGCTTCACCTCTTCAGGGCCGTAGCACAGGCGACCCATCCGGTAATAGCCCAGCTCCACGAAGTTCTGGTAGCCCATCTTCTTTGCCATCCGGTCACGGATGTGGACCAGCTGGTCAAAGATGGTGTCCAGCTCTTCGGCATGAGCCTGGAGGGTCTTGCCCAGGACCTCATAGGCCTCCTTGCGGGTAGCCCGGTCGGGGGACTTGGCGTACTTCATGAGCATGGGACGGGGAAGCTTTTCCCCCCGGAACTCAAACTCCATGGCGGCCATCAGCTGGGAATACTGGCTGACCACCTTGTTCTCCTCGATCATATCCTCAATGATCTCGGGGGACATGGACTTCAGTTCCACTTCATAGGACCGGAAGACCAGAGGTATGATCTGGCCGCTCTCCTCCAGTTCCTTTCGGAAGGGGGTAGCCAGCATGGCCTTGGTGTATTCCAGCAGGTAGTTCTGGGCCTGAGGACCCATCTCATCGTAGTAGTCCTTCTCCGCCAGGTAGAATTCATCGGCGGTGTTGATGCTGTAGCGCATATAGGACAGGGCCTGGGCGGTCTCCAGACGGATATACAGGTCATTGCAGCGGTTGCGGGCAGCCATGACCTCATCAGCAGAAGCGGCCTTCTTCACATCTTCAATGATGGTCTGGATCTCTTCGGCAAAGTTTTCCAGAGTGAGCCGTTCGTATTTCAGTTCAGATACTTTCATAGTCAATTCCTTTCTGTCAGGATTAAAAGGGCAGGTCGCAAATGGCGACACGATCATGGAGGGTCTCGGCCATCTTTACCGAGCGGACAATGGCCTCCTCCACAGCACGGGCCGCCATGCTGCCCACGGCATCGGAATCAGCCGGGACAGTTCCCCGGCACATGGCAAAGATGGCATCCCCGTCAAAGGTGGCGTTAGCGGGACGAACCGCCCGGGCAATGCCGTTCTGGGCCACCGCCGCCAGCTTGTTGGCCTGGGCCTTGTTCAGGGCGGCGTTGGTGATCACACAGCCGATGACGGTGTTCTCCCCCACGAACTTGCCGCTGAAAATGTCCTTCTGACGGCGTCCGTTGGCAATTAGCCATTCCTCGCTGTCAGCAAAGCCAGTGTCGTCGTTTCTGGAACCGGCGATGATCTTGCCCTTTTCCAGCACGTCGCCCATGGCATTGCAGGCTACAATGGCCCCCACCATGAGATCACCCTGTCGATAGGCGCAAGCCCCGATGCCGCCTTTCATGGCGAACTGAGGGCCTCGAATCTTACCCACGGTGCAGCCGGTTCCAGCCCCGTGGTTGCCCTCCCGGAAGGGACCGCCCTCCAGAGCCTTTTCACAGGCGGCATAGCCCATGGCCCCATCTGGGCGGATATCCATTCGGCCAAACTTCAGGTCGAAGAGGACGGCGGCGCAGACGTTGGGCACCACCGTGACCATCACGTCCCGGCCAATGCCCTCTTCTTCCAGTTTCTTTGCTACGCCGCCAGCGGCATCCAGGCCGAAGGCAGAACCGCCGGTGAGGACCACACTGTGGACATGTTCCCGGTTGCAGGTGGGGTCCAGGGCATCGGTGTCCCGGGTGCCGGGAGAACCTCCTCGAACATCCACACCGGTAACCGCACCCTCAGGGCAAAGGATGACCGTGCAGCCCGTCCCTGCCTCCAGGTCTTCCACCTGGCCAAAAGAGAAGCCAGGGATCTCGTGTATCGCTATTTTTTCCATAACCATACTCCTGCAACCCCAAAATTGGGGTCTAATTTTGCAAGGCCGCGGGCAGGATCTCCAGTCCCGCCCGCGGTCATTTCGTCTTGTCTTATTCGGCTTCTCCGCCGCGGCGGACCAGTTCCTCTGCCACGGTGTACAGGACGCCTGCACCCACGGTGAGGATCAGATCACCGGGGCTGGCCAGGTCGTACAGCCAATCGGTAAGGACTTCCAGAGAGGGCGCTGCCTTGGCACCGGGAACCACCTTGGCCAGATCCTCGGAGGAGATGCCAACCTCGTTCTTTTCACGGGCCGCAAAAATCTCTGCCAGGAAGACCTTATCCGCCCCCTGAAGAACCTGGGCAAACTCATCAAAGAGTGCATGGGTCCGGGTGTAAGTATGGGGCTGGAAAGCACAGATGACCCGCTTATAGCCCAGGCTGGAAGCCATGTTCAGCAGGGCCTTCAATTCGCTGGGGTGATGGGCGTAGTCGTCGTAGACCTTGGCCCCCTTTACGGTGCCCTTGTACTCAAAACGGCGGCCGGCACCGTGGTAGCTGTACAGACCACGGGCAATGGCCTCACCGGAGACACCCAGAACCAGAGCAGAGGCCGCAGCGGCAATGGCATTCTGGACGTTGTGCATACCGGGGACCTGCAGGGTAATGTGGGCGGAAGGCTTGCCGTTCCACAGGACATCGAAGGTGGGGAAGCCATGATCCCAGGTCAGGTTGGCCGCATGGAAGTCGCCCTTTTTCACACCGAAGGTCAGGACGTTGTCCTTACCCTCCAGGGCCTTCATGGTGTTCTCGTCCTCACAGTTGGCCAGGACTGCGCCGGTGGGAGGCACCAGGTCAGCAAACTTGCGGAAGGACTTCTCCACATCCTGCAGATCCTCAAAGAAGTCCAGGTGGTCAGCCTCGATGTTCAGGATGACCGCCACAGTGGGATAGAAGGACAGGAAGGAGTTGCAGTACTCACAGGACTCCAGAATGATGGTGTCGCCCTTGCCCACCCGGTGGCCGGTGCCCAGCAGGGGCAGGGTGCCGCCGATCATAACCGTGGGGTCGATGCTGGCCGCCATGGCGATGTGGGTACACATGGAGGTGGTGGAGGTTTTACCGTGGGTACCGGAAATGCAAACTGCATTCTCATACCGGCGCATGATGGATCCCCAGGCTTCCGCCCGCTCGAAGACGGGGATGCCCTTGGCCAGAGCGGCGGCGATCTCCGGGTTGGAGTCGTGGACGGCAGCGGTGCGGATGATCAGGTCAGCTCCCTCCACACTCTCAGGCAGGTGGCCGATGACCACAGGGATGCCCAGGCTGCGCAGATGCTGGACGGTGTCGCTCTCCTTCATGTCGGAGCCGGTGATCTGGATGCCCTCTCCCTTCAGGACCTCTGCCAGGGGGGACATGGACACACCACCGATACCCACCAGGTGAGCCCGCTTGCCGGGGATCAGATAATCATGGATTCGATCTATTGCCATTGGGTTTACACACCCTTTCCATTCAGCTATAATAAACAGTGCGTAAAAACAGACCTTGTCTGTATACACTTCAGCAATGTTATATTATAATATAGACCCCCACCATTGGCAAGGGTTTCCGTTCTTCTTTTCCCGGAAACCGAAAGAAAGGCTGACCCATGAAACTATACGGATCAACAAAATGTCCCACCCAGGATTTTCTGGCACGGGTCCTGGAAATCGAATACGGTATCTTTCCCCTGCCGACCCTGGCACGGACCCCACTGGGCAAGCCCTACTTCCCTGCCCTGCCCCAGATCCAGTTCAGCATCAGCCACAGCAAGGACCTCATTCTGTGCTCCCTCTCGGAACGACCGGTTGGCGTGGACATTGAGGACATCCGGCCCCGGCGGGATCCCCTGCCAAAATATGCCCTGACCGAGGCGGAATACAACCGTTACCTGGCCCTGGGCGGAGACTGGCCGGCCTTCTATACCCTGTGGACCAGAAAAGAAGCCTGGTGCAAGTACACCGGGCAGGGCTTGAAGCCCCTTTGGGGGCAGACGCCCCCGGAGGACCTATGCTATGGGGCCTATGCCGGGGATGGTTGGCGGGCAGGGGTCTGTGGGGAGGAAGCTGCCCCTGACGAGATCATCTGGCTGGAAGGAGGCCCCCTGTGAAGCTCATCAAAGCATTCTATGACCGGGACACCTGCCAGGTGGCCCGGGACCTGCTGGGAAAATACCTGGTACGAATCCAAAACGGCATACCCCTGGTGGTGCGGATCACCGAGACCGAAGCATACATTGGTCGGTGCGACAAGGCCTGTCATGCTTACAACTACCGGAGGACCCAACGAACCGAGACTCTTTTTGCCCCGCCTGGAACGGCCTATATCTATCTCATCTATGGCATGCACCACTGCCTGAACTTTGTGACAGAACCCGAGGGAGAACCCGCCGCCGTTCTCATTCGGGGTGGTCAGGTCCGTGGCGGGCTAGACTTCATCAGCCGGAACCGTTTTGGGAAAAGTCCAGATGAACTGTCGGCCTATCAGAAAAAGAACTTCCTCAACGGCCCGGGCAAACTGTGCAAAGCATTACAGCTTACCCGGCAGCAGAACGGCATGTCACTACCGGGGAACGAGCTGTTCGTCTGCGACTGCCTGGAGGATGTTGGGCTAACCACCCCGGAGGAAGACCAGAATCCCCTGGACATCCAGACCAGTAAGCGCATCGGCATTGACTACGCCGAGGAAGCTGTGGATTTTCTCTGGCGGTATATGATTCCATATTAAAACTCGCTGTCCTATATAAGTATTGGTGAGCAAAAAATATACACTTCGACTGATGATTATTCATAAAGAAGTTTTTACTTACAGAAATAATTATGTTCCCTTAGACGAAAGTGAGTATACAACATGAAGATTCATAATGCACAGTATAAAATTGATGATAGCAGTATTTTGAACTACTATGAGGTTGGAACCGCAAAAAACAAATTATTACTGCTTCATGCCCAGGGAACAAACTCTTGTAGCTTCGATAATGTTGTTACAAAACTTGCAAAGTACTACCATGTGTACATGGTAGATTATTATGGACACGGAAAGAGTTCCCGCAATCCAGAAAAATACAATCTGGTCAGTATCGGCAACGACATCATGGACTTTATTGAAAATGTGATTTGTGATTCTGTTGCCGTGTTGGGTCATTCGTCAGGTGGACTGATTGCAGC
>JAFZEB010000191.1 GCA_017560855.1 Ruminiclostridium sp. | reverse complement strand
GTGGTCTTTACCTTCTTCGGCCGTATCATCGGCGTGGACGGCTCCTCCATGTTCCCCACCCTGGAACACGGGGACATGCTCCTGCTCCAGTGCGCAGGCTATGAGCCGGAACAGGGAGATGTGGTGGTCCTCCACAAGGACTTTGCCAGCATCACCGGCCCCATCGTCAAGCGGGTCATCGCCACCGGTGGCCAGACTGTGGAGATCGACTACAACACCTCCACCGTCTACGTAGACGGAGAGCCCATCGACGAACCCTATCTGGGAGAACCCATGTACACCCCCGCCATGGCCAACGAGCAGGGGACCTACTGGGTGGTGCCCGAGGGCTCCATCTTCGTCATGGGCGACAACCGGAACGCCTCCTCGGACAGCCGCAATGCCGAGCTGGGCACTGTGGACACCCGGTACGTCCTGGGCAAGGCCCTCTTCATCCTCCTCCCCTTCCAGCACATCGGGGCCATCAACTGACCGAAAGGAGACCATACAATGCGACTGGATAAATGGCTGAAGGTTTCCCGCCTCATCAAGCGCCGCACCGTGGCCAACGAGGCCTGCGACAACGAGCGCATCTCGGCCAACGGCCGGGTGGTGAAGGCCTCCTACGACGTAAAGGTGGGCGACAAGCTGGAGATCCGCTTCGGCACCCGCACCGTGGCCGTGGAGGTCCTCTCCGTCACCGAGATGAAGGGCAAGGAAAACGCCGTATTTATGTACAAAGAACTGCAGGGCTCTGCCGACGAGCTCCCCCAGTAAAAATCAAAAGGACGTTCTGCAAACCAGTTTGCAGAACGTCCTTTTTGCCTCGCAGAGTTCCGATTTCCGCAGAAATCGGAACAAAGTTTCATCCGTTTTTTGCAGGGACATGCGCCCTGCAAAAAACTCTTCTCGGCCCGGGAGTGACCGGCCTTTGGCCGGGCGCGGGTCGGGCCGCAATCCCCCATTTTGGAATGGACAACCAAACAAGCAGGCAGCAAAATACCCCCGTATTTCTTCTTATCGAAAGAACAAATACGGGGGTAGTCCATTCCAAAATCTTTTAGCAGTCCACTGCGTCCTTCAGAGCCTTACCGGCCTTGAATGCGGGAACCTTGCTTGCGGGGATGGGAATGTCCTCGCCGGTCTTGGGGTTGCGGCCCATGCGCTCAGCGCGGGTCTTGGTCTCGAAGGCGCCAAAGCCCACGATCTGGACCTTCTCTTCTGCTGCCAGTGCCTTGGTGATGAGCTCGATGGCGGCGTTCAGGCCGATTTCCACGTTCTTGCGGGAGAAGCCGGTCTCTTCGGCCACACGCTGGATCAGTTCAGTCTTGTTCATGGTTGATTCTTCCCTTTCTTCTCTTCTCTTTTTTAATCCTTTTCCGGGTGCTTCTCCCGGTTCCAGTAGGTCATCAGCTCGGACACATCCAGGTCCGTCATCTGCTTGCCCTGGGCTGCAACAGCTGCCTCCACTCCGCTGAACCGGCGAATGAACTTCTCGCAGGTCCCGGCCAGAGCCGTCTCGGCATCTATCTGGAAGAACCGGGCGATCTTGACCGCTGCAAACAGCAGGTCGCCCAGCTCCTCTTCCACATTGGTGTTTTCCGCCACAGCGGTCTTGAGTTCGTGGAACTCCTCCTCCAGCTTGTCCATGGCGGCCTGGACGTTGGGCCACTCAAAGCCCACCTTTTCGGCCTTGGACTGGATCTTCTCGGCCCGCCACAGGCCGGGCAGACTCTTGGCCACACTGTTGAGGGTGTCGGTGGCGGTCTGCTGACCCTTTTCCTTCCGCTTGAGCTCCTCCCAGTTCACCAGGACCTCGCCCACCGTGTCGGTCTGCCAGTCGGAGAATACGTGGGGGTGGCGGTAGATGAGCTTCTTGCAGATGCCGTCGGCCACCTCGTTCAGGTCAAAGCCACCCACATCCTCTTCGATGGAGGCATGGAAGACCACCTGGAGAAGGACATCTCCCAGTTCTTCCTTCAGGTTGGACAGACTCCCCTGGTCGATGGCCTCAGCCACCTCGTAGGCCTCCTCAATGAGGTTGCGGCGGATGCTCTCGTGGGTCTGCTCCATGTCCCAGGGACAGCCGCCGGGATGTCGGAGGATGCGGGTGATCTCCCGCAGGTCTTCCACGTCGTACTTCTCTTTGTATTCAAACTTTATCATAGGATCCTCTTTTCCCAAACTCCCTCACGGGACTTGTCACTTGATCCGCAGTAATTTTGCAATCTTATCCCCCTTGGGCATCAGGGAGAGGTCATCTCTGGAGACCGCCTTCAGGAGGATGACCAGCACACCATAGACCACCACGGCAATACACATGGAGCCTGCCACACCCAGGGTGTTGCCCAGAATGGGGGACAGCAGGCCGTAGCTGGCCCAGGTAGCACCACCCATGACCAAGGCGGCAATGAGGGGCTTGACGAAAACCCGGCGATATTTGGGGGGATGGGGGGTGACCTTCTTAATGGCAATGAGTTCCATGACCGCCACCATACCGAAGCACACCAGAGTGCCCACGGGGGCGCCCTTGATGCCGAAGGCAGGGGTCTGGACCAGGAAGAAGTTCACCACCAGCTTCATGACGCTGCCTGCCGCAATGAACCAGATGGGCAGGGCCGCCCGGCCGTTGGCCTGAAGGATGGCATTGCACAGGAGGTTAATACACACAAAGATGGATGCAACACCCAGAATGAGCATACAGGCAGTGCCCACTTCCTGGTTGGTCTCCGGGAAGAGCAGCTGGATGATGGGGCCGCTGAGGACGGCCAGACCCACGCCGGCGGGGATGGCCAGCAGGGAGCCCACACGGAGGGCGGACTCGGTAATCTTGCCGGCACCGGTCTTATCCTTCAGGGCCAGGGCGGCCGAGACGGCAGGGACGATGCAGGCGGTCAGGGACACCATGAAGGAGGAGGGCAGGTTGTAGATGGCCACGGCCTTCTGGTAGGAACCGTAGAGGCTGACCGCCATCTCCTCGGAGTAGCCCAGCGCGTTCTGCAGAAGGTTCTGGACCTGAATGGTGTCGATGTACGTGGTGATGGGCACCACGGAAGAACTGAGGGTGATGGGCACGGCGATGACCAGCAGAGATTTAAGAATGCTGCTGGGGGCCTGGGGCCGGTCGTCGCTGAGCCGCTCAGCGGGCTTGTTCCGCCGATGGTGGCGGATCATCAGATAGATGAGGGAGACCAGGCTGCCTGCGGTAACGCCGAAGATGGCACCGGCGGCGGCGATCTCACTGCCGAAGCCCAGGCGGAGCAGATACCAGGCCAGGATCAGGCCCACCACCAGCTTGGCGACGGCCTCAATGACCTGGGAAACCGCCGTGGGGACCATGTCGGAATGGCCCTGGGCGAAGCCTCGGTAGGCCGAGACGGTGCACAGGAAGAGGGCGGTGAAGGCCATGGCCCGGATGGCGGGGGCTGCCATGCTGTCACCCTGAAGGGTGGCCAGAGGCTGGGCCAGGAAGAGCATGATACAGGTGGTGATGGTGCCCAGGATCAGGAAGGTCACCAGACACACCCGGAAGATCCGGTTCACCTGATTGTGCCGGTCCATGGCGTTGGCCTCGGAGATGGTCTTGGACATGGCCACAGGCAGGCCTGCGGTGGAGACCATCAGCAGCAGGTTGAAGACCGCATAGGCATTGTTGAAGTGGCCGAAGCCTACATCCCCCAGGATACGGCCCAGGGGGATCTTATAGAAGGCGCCAATAAGCTTGACGATAATGATACCTGCGGCCAGGGTGGCGGCCCCGCCGAAAAAGGTACTTTTCTGGGATGATTGTTTCAAATGCACGTTCCTCCAGACAGGTTATCCAAAGACTTTCTTCATGGCGTAGCCCTTCACCTCGGCCTTGATCTTCTCCAGATCCAGGGTCAGGAAGGTCCCGTTCTGATATATGACCTTACCACGGGCCATATTCATGACCACATCCCGGCCGTTGGCGGAATAGACCAGATTGTCCTTCACGCTGTGGCAGGGGAAGAGGCCCAGGTGGTCGAAGTCCACCAGGATCAGGTCGGCCACATAGCCGGGGGCGATGACGCCCGCCTTGCGGCCCAGGGCCTTGGCACCGCTCACGGTGGCCATGCGGAGCACATCCATAGGCAGCAGGGCCAGAGGGTCATGGCTGACGCCGGTGTGGATGGTGGCGGCAAACTTCATCTCCTCGAACATATCGTGGCTGTTGTTGGAGGACACGCCGTCGGTGCCGATGGCCACGTTGACCCCAGCCTTCAGCATGGCGGGGATGGGGGCCACACCGGAACCCAGCTTCAGGTTGGACACGGGGTTGTGGATGCAGGAGATCCCCTTCTTGGCCATGATGGCCCAGTCCTCTTCGGTGGTCCAAACGCAGTGGGCGGCGATGGCACGGTTCTCCCACACGCCGTACTGGTCCAGAATCTGGATGGGGGTCTTTCCCCCATGGCGGCCCTTGCAGGCCTCATGCTCGAAGGAGGTCTCGGACACGTGGACGTGCATGCCCAGGCCCTTTTTCTGGGCGTAGTCGGCCATCCACTGCCACAGAGGGGCGTTGGAGGTGTACTCACCGTGGATGGAAGCGTCCACCAGGATCTGGCCGTTGCCGGCGTTGTGCCACAGGTCGGTGAGCTTCTCCTGGTTGTAGCAGTCGTTGCAGGTGGCGGGGCTGAAGTCGGCAGGGCTGCCGAAGTACACGCCGCCGCAGGACAGGTTGGCGCTGATGCCGGCCTGGAGGACCTGCTGGGCAATGGTGCCGGTGAACATATACATGTCGCCGATGCAGGTGACGCCGGAGGCGATCATCTCGGCCAGACCCAGACCGCAGCAGGCGGCCACGGCCCGCTCGTCCAGCTTGGCTTCGGCAGGGAAGATCCACTGGTTCAGCCAGGTCTGGAGGTCACAGCCGCCGCCGTAGCCCCGCAGGAAGGTCATGGGCACGTGGGTGTGGGCGTTCACCAGACCGGGCATGAGGACGTTGCCCTGGCAGTCGATCTCCTGGTCGAAGGGACCCTGGGGACGGTCGGTGCCCACAGAGGAGATGGTCTCTCCTTCCACGGCCACGAATGCGTTGTCCAGGAGGGTGCCTGCCTCGTCCATGAGAAGGGCGCGGCAGTTATAGAGTAAAGTCTTTTTCATGGTTCGTTTCCTCAAAGGGCTTCCAGACAGGACAGCAGGAGCTTGGAGAACTTATCCCGGGCGGCAGCAGCAGCCTCCAGGACCTCCTCCTCGCTGAGGGGCTGGTTCAGAACACCGGCGGCCAGGTTGGACACCAGGGTGAAGCCCAGGACCTGCATGCCGCAGTGGGCAGCGGTGATGACCTCGGGGACGGTGGACATACCCACGGCGTCTGCACCCAGGGTGCGGGCCATGCGGATCTCAGCAGGGGTCTCGTACTGGGGGCCGGGAAAGTACATATACACGCCTTCCTTCAGGTCCATGTCCAGCTTTCTGGCCTGTTGACGGGCCAAGTCCTGGAGGGCGGGGGTGTACAGGTAGCTGGAGTCGGGGAACCGGACGCCGAACTCAGGAAGGTTCTCGCCCCGGAGGGGGGACTCCATGAAGATCTTGATCTGGTCGGTGATGAGCATCAGGTCGCCAGCCTTGAACTTCCAGTTGACGCCGCCGGCGGCGTTGGTGACAAAGAGGGTGTCGCAGCCCAGCAGGCGGAGGACACGGACAGCATAGCTGACCTCCTCGTAGGAGTAGCCCTCGTAGTGGTGCATACGGCCCTGCATGACGGCCACGGGCTTTCCTGCCAGGGTGCCGAAGACCAGCTGGCCCTTGTGGCCGGGGGCAGTGGATGCCTTGAAGTGGGGGATCTCGCCGTAGGGGACCACGATGGGGTTTTCCACCACGTCACCCAGATAGCCCAGGCCGGAGCCCAGGACCATGGCCACCTTAGGCTGGAAGGAACCCAACTTGGACCGCAGGAAATCTGCGCTCTGCTGATACTGTGCAAAGGTAAAGTGCATAAAAGTTACCTCCGTATGATTCTCCCGGAAGACCGGGTCAGTGTTTTAGTCGCAAGTAGTTATTGTACACTCCCAAAAGAGAAAAGGCAAGAAAAATCCCTTGATATTCAAGGACTTTTTACATTTCAAGGCGGCAAAATCCACGGGCATACTCTTAATGGTTTCACAAAACTTTCAAAACTTTTTCATTTTCTATTGACAACCGCTCTCATATGTATTATTGTACTAAGTAGTTAATACAAGAAGGAAGGAGGGGTCCCATGCCCTGGGAATTCCGCAGCGACCTGCCCATTTACACCCAACTCATCGCCCAGATCCAGCAGCGCATCGTCACCGGCCAGCTGCAGCCGGGAGAACGCCTCCCCTCCGTTCGGGATTGGGCCGCCGAGGCGGGGGTCAACCCCAACACCATGCAGCGGGCCATGACCGAGATGGAGCGCCAGGGGCTGGTCCACAGCCAGCGCACCGCCGGCCGTTTCGTCACCGAAGAGGCGTCCGTCATCCGCAAACTGCGGGAAGACCTGGCCCGCACCCAAGTCCGGGATTTCCTGGCGGCCATGGGTCAGCTGGGCTTTGGGCCGGATGAGATCGCAGACCTGATGCAAAAGGAAGGAGAGATAAGCCTATGAGCAGCCTGCTGACCTGCAAGGGACTGGTCAAAACTTATGACAAAGTACACGCCCTGGACGGCCTGGACCTGACCATCCAGCCCGGCCGCATCGTGGGTCTGCTGGGCCCCAACGGCTCCGGCAAGTCCACCCTTATGAAACTGGCCAACGGCCTGCTGACCCCCACCGCCGGTGAGGTCCTCATTGACGGCAAGGCCCCCGGTCAGGAGACCCACAACCTGGTCTCCTATCTCCCCGACCGGCCCAGCCTGCCCCAGTGGATGACCATCCGCCAGCTCCAGGACTTCTATGCCGACTTCTTCCCGGACTTTGACCGGGAACGATGCCGGGAGATGCTGGAACGATTAGAGATCTCCTCCCACCGGAAGCTGAAGGACCTTTCCAAGGGCAACCGGGAAAAGGTCCAGCTGGTGCTCACCATGAGCCGCCAGGCCAGGCTCTATCTGCTGGACGAGCCCATGGGCGGGGTGGACCCTGCCGCCCGGGACTTCATCCTGGAGACCATTCTGAAAAACTACGACCCCGAAGCCACCGTTGTCATTTCCACCCACCTCATTGCCGACGTGGAAAAGGTCCTGGACGAGGTCATCTTCCTGGACCGGGGCAAGGCCGCCCTCCATGCCTCCGTGGACGACCTGCGGGCAGAGACCGGCAAGAGCGTGGACGCCCTGTTCCGGGAGGTGTTCCAATGCTGACCAAACTAATGAAATATGAACTGAAAGCCACCGCACGGGTGATGGTACCCCTGTACGGATTGGCCGCATTCCTGGCCTGTGTGGCCCAGATGACCCTCTGGGAATTTGCTGTTGAGTCTGGCAATAATCCCCATGGGGTGAGCCTGCTCTTCCTGGTGGCAGCCGCCGCTGCGATGGGCGCTGCCATCGCTGTCACAGTGGTCCTGATGATCCAACGGTTCCGCTCCAATCTGCTGGGGAACGAGGGCCATGTGATGCTCACCCTTCCCGTGTCCGTCCACCAGCATATCCTGTCCAAGCTCATTGTGGCTGTGCTCTGGATGATGGCCACCTGGTTCGTTCTGTTTGAATTTTTCATGGTCCTGGGCTTCCGAAGCACCATATGGTCGGCCTTCCCTCAGTTCCAGGAAGCCTTTTCGAACTACTTGGCAACTGCCGGCACCACTGTACCTCCTCTCTCCTGGGGCGGTTCCACCGCCCTTTCCTTCGGGGCCCTTCTGGTAGCGGCCGCTGATCTCTGCCTGGAATTCTATGTGGCTCTGGCACTGGGTTACAGCTTCCACAAGCACAAGGGGCTTCTGTCCGCAGCCTTCTTCCTGATCATTCATCTGGCTGGAAATATCCCCCTCGCCCTGGAAAACATCGTCTCTTCCCTCTTTTCCGCCCAGACTCCCACAGGAGCCTATCTGATGGATGCAGGCATTGCTATCCTCCTTTGCCTCCTCTGGGCGGCGGTCCTCTACGCCGTTACCCACTACACCCTGAAACACCGGCTGAATTTGGCGTGAGATCAATGCCCCTCATCAGTCACCTTCGGTGACAGCTTCTCCCCAGGGAGAAGCCTTGCCGTTGCCCGATCGGTCAGCCTTCCCCCTGGGGGGAAGGTGCCCGCGAAGCGGGCGGATG
>JAFZEB010000190.1 GCA_017560855.1 Ruminiclostridium sp. | reverse complement strand
CCGTGCGATGCAGCAGGCCGCAAGATCACCTGAGGGAGCCCAGCGCAGCGGGTCCCTCAGGTATAAAAAATCCCCCCACCGTAAGGTGGGGGGATTGAAGTTAGCCCTTTGGAGTAAACTCCTCAGTGAATAGGGTTACAATTAGTCCTTAACTTCAGCGATAGCCTTGCCCAGACGGACGCAAGCTTCGTCAACATTCTCCTTGGTGATGGTCAGAGGGGGAACCATACGGATGATGGAGGTGCCGATAGCGGTGACCAGGAACTTGTTGCGGATGCAAGCGCGCTTGACTTCGACAGCGGAGATGCCGTCTTCCAGGATAGCGCCGACGAACAGGCCGCGATGACGCTCAGCAACGACGCCGGGGATCTTCAGCAGCTGTTCTGCGAAGTAGTCGCCCATTGCCTTAGCGTTTGCGGGCCAGCCGCCTTCCTTCAGCTCGCGCAGAACTGCCAGAGAAGCAGCGCAAGCGACGGGGTGACCAGCGTAGGTGGAGCCGTGGGTGCCGGGGCCGAATGCGGAAGCAGCCTTGTCGTTGCAAGCGATGCCGCCGATGGGGAAGCCGCCGCCCATTGCCTTAGCCATGGAGACGATGTCGGGCTTGACGCCGTAGGTCATGTAGCACATGAAGTCGCCGCAGCGGCCCCAACCAGCCTGAACTTCGTCGAAGCACAGCAGGATGCCCTTCTCGTCGCAGAATGCGCGGATGCCTTCGATGAACTCCTGAGTTGCGGGGAACACGCCGCCCTCGCCCTGAACAGGCTCGAACATGATAGCGCAGGTCTTGCCCTCAACGTAAGCAGCCTTGAAGGACTCCAGATCGTTGTAGTCAGCATAGGTGAAGCCGGGGGTCAGGTCGCCGAAGCCCTTCTGGATAGCGGACTCGGGCTGGCCGGTAGCGGTCATAGCGCCGAAGGTACGACCGTGGAAGGACTTCTTAGCAGTGATGATGTGCCAAGCGTCGGGGCCGATGTTCTCGATGCCCCACTTACGAGCCATCTTGATCATTGCTTCGTTAGCCTCAGCACCGGAGTTCTGATACAGAACCTTGTCCATGCCGATGGTGTCGCAGATTTCCTTGGACAGAACTGCCTGAGGAACGGTGTAGGGGTAGTTGAAGGTCTGCATGATGGTAGCAGCCTGATCCTGGATAGCCTTAACAACCTTGGGGTTGCAGTTGCCCAGGCAGTTAACAGCGATACCTGCATAGAAGTCCAGGTAAGCTTCGCCGTTCTCGTCATACATGTACACGCCTTCTGCATAGTCAGCAACGAAGTCCATGCGCTCGTAGGTCTCGATCATGTACTTCTTAACCTGTGCCTTCAGTTCAGCAGCGGTCAGACCAGTGTCTTTCAGTCTCATAAAATTTTCCTCCCATTCAAAATATGAAAAATAAGGACTCGAACCTGCCAAGTGCAAGTTCAATATTCGAAACAGTCGGCTACTCAATTCCGTCTGTTTTGAACGTTCCGTTCAGGAGTGTGTCTCCTGTAACTTGTGCATATGATAACACCATTTCCTCAAAAATGAAATACACCTTTTGCACAAATTATTTCCGGGGTTTTCCGGCGAATCGCCCTTCCTTCACGCAGGATTCGTCTTCTCTTCTGTCATAAATTTTTGACAATATTTTGTTTTTCCGGTAAAAACCTCACTAATTTGCCATCTTTCGCCCCTTTTTATGCGTTTCAATCCTTGCACCTCTGCGTTTTCCCTTCCTTTTCACCATTTTTTAACCCCGTCATTTTGCACAACTGCTTTTTTTCTTTCCGCAAATCCTCTTGTATTCTTTTAATATGACTGGACACCTCTCCAGCCCTGCTTTACAATCCTTCTGAACTGACACAGTCCATTGCTTTTCTTCCTTCCGCCTGCTACAATGAATCCAGGAACACCATTATTATATAGGTAGGATGTGACTTCTATGACCCATACCGACAACGTTTGCCTGACTCCCGACGGCACCGCCGTTCGCATCCTGGATCAGAGCAGGCTTCCCAACGAAACCATTTATCTGGAGCTCTCCCGGGCTGAGGACCTCTATGAGGCCATCCACTCCCTCCGGGTCCGGGGTGCCCCTGCCATCGGCATCTTCGCCGCCTATGCCATGTATGTTCTTGCCTGCCAGTCCAAGGCCGAGCTTTACTTCGATTTTATTCAGGACTGCGAGGCCATTCATCGTTACCTGAACGCTTCCCGGCCCACTGCGGTGAATCTGAAGCACATGCTGGACCGGATGCTGGCCGTGGCTGAGGCCATGCCCTGCATGGATGTGAACAGCATTCGGGCCTCCATGAAGAAGACCGCCCTGGCCATCCATCAGGAGGACATGGACATGTGCGCCGCCATCGCCCGCCACGGCCTTTCCCTGGTCAAGGACGGCGACGGCATCCTCACCCACTGCAACGCCGGCCCTCTGGCCACCTCCCGGTACGGCACGGCCCTGGGCCCCCTCTTCCTGGCCGCCGAGGAGGGCATCACCCTCCACGCCTGGTGCGATGAGACCCGCCCCCTTCTTCAGGGCGCCCGGCTGACCACCTATGAACTGCAGCGGGCCGGGGTGGACTGCACCCTCATCTGCGACAACATGGCCAGCATCGTCATGAAGGAGGGCAAGATCAACGCCTGCTTCGTGGGCTGTGACCGGGTGGCCGCCAATGGCGACACCGCCAACAAGATCGGCACCTCCGGGGTGGCCATCCTGGCCAAGCACTACGGCATCCCCTTCTATGTGCTGGGCCCCTCCTCCACCATCGACTTCACCTGCCCCGACGGGGACCACATCCCCATTGAGCTTCGGGACGGGGAGGAGATCAAGTCCAAATTCTTTGAGAAACCCTCGGCGCTGCCCGAAGTGAAATGCTACAACCCCGCCTTTGACGTGACCGACCACGACCTCATCACCGCCATCGTCACGGAAAAGGGCATCTGCTACCCGCCCTTTACGGAGAACCTGGCCGCTATGTTCGGCCGGAAGAAAAAGGAGGGCTGACCATGGCAGGCTATCCCTCTGACGCCCAGGCCAGGGAGCAGATCCTGGAGGCCGGTCTGAAGATCTACCAGCGGGGACTGGTGGCCGCCAACGACGGCAACCTCTCGGTCCGGGTGGGAGACAATGCCCTGTGGGTGACCCCCACCGGGGTCTCCAAAGGTTCCATGACCGAAGACATGCTGGTGAAAGTGGATCTGGAGGGCAATCTGCTGGAAGGGTCCCGCAAGCCCTCCTCTGAAACCAAGATGCACCTGCGCATTTACAAAGAAAACCCGGATGTCCGGGCGGTCATCCACGCCCATCCCCCTGCTGCCACGGCCTTTGCCTGCGCCGGGATCCCCCTGGATAAGCCCATCATCCAGGAGGCAGTGGTCTTTCTGGGCGCGGTCCCCGTGGCCCCCTTCGCTCTTCCTGGCTCTCAGGCGGTGGCCGACAGTGTGGCCCCCTTCTGCCGAGACTACCGAGCTCTCCTGCTGGAGTATCACGGGGCGGTGGCCTGGGGAGAGACCATGGAGCAGGCCCACTACCGGATGGAATGCCTGGAACAGCTGGCCCAGGTGACCCTCCACTTGAAGACCCTGGGCTGTGACCGGG
>JAFZEB010000189.1 GCA_017560855.1 Ruminiclostridium sp. | reverse complement strand
GGACGGCCTGCTGGTGAAAGTTCTGGCTGGTGTCCTGGTGGTGGGACTGGCCGTGGGCTATGGCTTCTTTGACAGCTATCCCATGGCATGGACGGCCGCAGAGGAGACCGGACACCAGGAAATCAAGACCCAGCTGGTGGATTTGGGTGTTCCGGAGCAGGTGGTGGAAGACCTGACCGCCGAAGACCTGGCCGACTGCCAAGGGGCCACGGAAGTTTTGGTGGACCAGAGTTTCCATCCCTTTAATCCGGGCCGGGAAGTTGTCACCACCAGAGGGTATGAGCGTTTTATTACCTTTGTTTACGATGTGCAGGAACTGCAGATCACAGGGGTTGCTGTCCGATTGGACCAGGACACCTGGAAGATCATCCACCACTTCCAGTGGGTGGTGGACCCGGGTTTCCGGGGAACGGAGTCCATCCAGTTCTGGCCTGCTTACCGGAACAGTGAGGGGTGGGCCTTTGAGGATGGCTGGACCGGACAACTCCTGTACGAACGGGAAGGTCAAACCTACACCGCCCCCTATCATGATGTGGAGGAAGAGACCTACACCACCACAAACTGGTTTGGGGAAACCTATCCCGCCACCGATGTTTTTGCGGCTTTCTCCCTGCCCAAGGAAGGCGAGAACCACCGGGGCTATGCTTCCTATGACATTCGGGAGATGCAGGAAGGTTGGATCGTAGACTCCTGGATCAACTACACCCACCAGCTGAGCCGGATCCAGTACCCCGTCCAGCAGGCCACAGAGCACGACAAGAGCGGCGCCTGGGACAATTACAAATTCAAGACGGTTCAGTATGCCCTGCAGTTCCGCATGAAGGACGGGAAGGGTGTTATGAATTGACCCTGCCGAAAACGAGAGTCTGGAAAAAATGAGAGGGGGGCCGCCATTTTTTCCGGCCCCCTGGGAAAAAACGAGCGCCTATCCAACTGATATACCTAACCAATCAAACAAACAAAACTCTCCTATGGCGGGGAGAGAAGTTTTGAAAACAAAAAGGCTCCCTCTGATGAGGGAGCCTAGTTTTATTCTTCTGTTGGGCAGGAGATGGTCATAAGGGTCTCCATCATATGATGCAGAGCCCGGGCGGTGGGGGTGTCGGCGGCCTGATAGTGGACCTCCTTGCCCTCCCGGCGGCTGACCACCAGGCCGGCGGCCTTGAGCTGTTTCAGGTGGTGGGAGACGGCTGGGCTGGACATGTCCACCATGGCCGACAGGTTGGCCACGCAGGCCTCTCCGTGGCACAGGAGCCAGAAGATCCGGGTCCGGCTGGGGTCGCTCAAAAGGCGGTTCAGGTCGGCCACCGCCTGGAAAGACGCGGGCTGGGGCAGGTGCTCCAGAATGTGGCCCATGTTCTGCCCGTGGTCGTGGGGCAGGTGGGGATGCGGCATAGGCAGGGCCTCCTTTCAAGATTTTCCCCATTATACCACATCCCTGGTCCAAAGGAAAGAACTTGACAGTGGGGGAGAGGGCGGGTATACTAAATACAAAAGATTAAATAATTGCTTAATCGTTAAAAGGAGAAAATGACATGAAGAAGACATATAAAATCGAAGTGGACTGCGCCAATTGCGCCAACAAGATGGAGGCCGCCGCCAACAAGACCGAGGGGATCAAGGAGGCCGTGGTGAACTTTATGGCCCAGAAGATGGTGGTGGAGTTCGGCGAGGGGCAGGACCCCGCCGTTGTGATGCAGTCTGTCCGCAAGAACTGCAAGAAGGTGGACGACGACTTCGAGATCTTCCTGTAAGCCTATGACCCGGAAACAGAAAAAGACCCTCCGCCGCATCCTGACTGCGGCGGGGCTTATGATCCTTTTGGCCTTCCTGCCGGTGACCGGCTGGCTGCGGTTCGGTCTGTACCTGATCCCCTACCTCATCATCGGCCATGATATCCTGCGGAAGGCCGCCCTGGGGGTTCGCAACCGCCAGGTTTTTGACGAGAACTTCCTCATGGCGGTGGCCACCCTGGGGGCCATCGCTCTGGGCGTCGCCGGGGACGGAGACTACACCGAGGCCATCGCTGTCATGCTCTTCTACCAGATCGGCGAGCTCTTCCAGAGCTATGCCGTGGGCCGGAGCCGGAAGAATATCGCCCAGCTCATGGACATCCGCCCGGACTATGCCAATGTGGAGGCGGCTGACGGTCTGGAACAGGTGGACCCGGAGGAGGTGGCCGTGGGCACGGTCATCGTGATCCGACCGGGAGAAAAAGTCCCCATCGACGGATTGGTGGTGGAGGGAACCTCCTCTCTGGACACCGCCGCCCTCACCGGGGAGAGCCTGCCCCGGGATGTGGAGCCGGGGGAAGAGGTCATCAGCGGCTGCATCAACCTGACCGGTGTGCTGAAAATCCGCACCACCAAGGCGTTCCAGGACTCCACGGTGGCCAAGATTCTGGACCTGGTGGAGAATGCCTCCTCCCGGAAATCCCGGTCGGAGCAGTTTATCTCCCGGTTTGCCCGGGTGTACACCCCGGTGGTCTGTTGTGCCGCCCTGGTCCTGGCCCTTCTGCCCCCTCTGGTCCTGCTGGTGATGGGAGTATTCCCCAACTGGGGAGACTGGATCTACCGGGCTCTGACCTTCCTGGTCATCAGCTGTCCCTGCGCCTTGGTGGTGAGCATCCCCCTGTCCTTCTTCGGGGGCATCGGCGGAGCCAGCGCCGCAGGCATCCTGGTGAAGGGTTCCAACTACCTGGAGGCCCTGTCCAAAACCGAAGTGGTGGTCCTGGACAAGACGGGGACCCTCACCCAGGGAACCTTCCGGGTGACCGGCATCCATCCCGTCGGCCTCACCGAGGAGGAACTTTTGGAATACGCAGCTCTGGCCGAGAGCGGGTCTTCCCATCCCATCAGCAAGAGCCTTCGTTTGGCCTGGGGCCAGGACCTGGACCGGAGCCGGGTGACGGATGTTCGGGAGCATAGCGGTCGAGGGATCACGGCTTGTATCGACGGGATTCCCGTGGCGGTGGGCAATGACAAACTGATGGAGGAACTGGGAGTTCCTTACATCCCCTGTACCCAGGCGGGTACTCTGGTTTATCTGGCGTTGGATGGAGTCTTTGGGGGCTGCATCGTTATGGGAGATGTGGTAAAGCCCCAGGCCGCCGAGGCCATTGCCGCCCTGTTCCGTGCCGGGGTGAAGCGCACGGTGATGCTCACTGGCGACAATTCTGCCGCTGGCCAGGCCGTGGCCGACCAGTTGGGCATCCGGGAGGTCCGCAGCCAGCTTCTGCCGGGGGACAAAGTAACCCAGGTGGAGGACATCCTGGCCGAGACCACCGGCAAGGTGGCCTTTGTAGGGGACGGCATCAACGATGCCCCCGTTCTCTCCCGGGCAGACATCGGTATTGCCATGGGCGCTTTGGGTTCTGATGCCGCCATCGAAGCTGCCGATGTGGTTCTCATGGACGACGATCCCCGAAAAATCGCCAAGGCTATCCGGATCTCCCGGAAGTGCATGGCCATCGTCTACCAGAACATTGTGTTCGCCATCGGGGTCAAGGGCCTGTGCCTGCTCCTGGGTGCTCTGGGTCTGGCCAACATG
>JAFZEB010000021.1 GCA_017560855.1 Ruminiclostridium sp. | reverse complement strand
CGGGAGATCCCTGTGTGGGCGGTCATCAAACTGGCCGAATACTACAAAACCACCACGGATTATATCCTGGGACTTTCTGACCGTCGATGACTGCGCTGCTTTTTACCGCTGGGTTTACGGCGGCTTTGCTGGCCGGGGTCTATCTGCCCTGGACAGAATGGGTCCTTCCTGTGGGACTTGGTCTTCTGGTGGGCTTCCTGGGTCTTCTTCCGGTGAAAAAACTGCGGCGGCCCCGATTGGTCCTGTTAGGGGCCGGACTGGCCCTTCTTTGGCTGACCGCCTATGGCACCCTCTTCCAGGCTCCGGCAGAGGACCTGGAAAATCGAACGGTTCGGCTGGAAGCCGTGGTCACTGACTGGCCGGAAGCCACCGACTACGGCCTTCGGGTCCCGGTGAAGGCGGGGGAGGAGGAGGGACGAAAGGTCTCCGCCCTCCTCTACTGCGAGGCAGACATGGCCGGGTTGGAGCCGGGGGATACCCTTTCCTGCGTGGCCTACTGTCAGCCTGCGGACCGGGTCCGTGGAGAGGAGAGTCTCTACTATACTTCCCGTGGTATCCTCCTGCAGATCCAGAGCTATGGAGAGATTGACGTTACATCCCGGGATGGCTTTTCCCTCCGGTACGCTCCCGCTCTCCTGGCGGGAAGTCTCCGGGACCTCATTGACGATCTCTATCCAGCGGACCAGACCGGCTTTCTGAAAGCCATCCTCACGGGAGACAAATCCGGCCTGACCGATATAGAGCAGAATACCTTCAACCGAGTGGGGTTGGGCCATGTGGTGGTTATATCCGGTCTTCATGTCTCCTATCTCCTGGGATTTTTGTCTATCTTTTTCAAACGGGAGAAGAAAAGCTCTCTGGTCATCCTGCTGCTGGCTCTGGTGGCTTTTACTCTCATGACGGGCAACGCCCCCGGTACCGTCCGGGCGGCTATTTTAGGCGGGCTGGTCCTCGTTGGCTATCACCTGGGCCGGGACAGCCACCCCATGACCTCCTTGTGCCTGGGCCTTCTGGTCCTGCTGGGGGTCAATCCCTATGCCATCGCCAATGCGGGCCTGCAGTTTTCCTTCCTGGCTACGGCGGGCATTTTCCTGCTGGGCCGTCCCTGGCTGGAAAAGTGGCGGAAGGCCCTGCCTAAGAAAGCCTGCAAGTGGGCCATGCCTGCTCTGTCGGTCTTCGCCGTCAGCCTGGGTGCTATGCTCTTCACCGTCCCCCTGTCCGCCCTGTATTTCGGGCGGTTTTCCCTCATCGCACCCCTATCCAACCTGCTGGTGGGGTGGACGGTCTCCCTGATCTTTGCCGGTGGGCTGGTCTCTCTGTTTTTAGGTGCCATCTGGCTGCCCTTGGGTCAGGCCATGGCCTGGTTGGTGGGGCTTCCCCTGGACCTCTTCCAGTGGTATGCTGACCGGGCGGGGCGGATCACCCTGGCGGCCTTGTCCACCGACGGGGGCTTCTTTGCTCTGTGGGCCGGGTTGGTCTATGTCCTCATCTTCCTGGGCATGGTTTTGCCTGGGAAGAAACGGCTGGTGGTTCCGGTGTGCGCCTGTGTGGTCACTTTTTGCCTTGCCGCCATCCTCACGGCCCAGACCGCTCAGCGGACCGGCCTGACCGTCACTGTCCTGGATGTGGGCCAGGGGCAGAGCATCCTGCTCAACTCCAAAGGGACCACCGCTCTGGTGGACTGCGGCGGCACCACCGACCCGGGAGATACCGCTGCTACCCATCTCCAGAATCTGGGGAAGGACAGTCTGGACCTGCTGGTTCTCACTCACTACCACGATGACCACGCCGGGGGTGTGCCTGAACTCCTTCGGCGCGTGGAGGTTCGAGCCATGGTCCTGCCCGATGTAGAGGGGGACAGTCCCCTCCGTCAGGAGATCGAGAAATTGGCAGACTCCTTAGAAATTCCTGTTAATTATGTGAACAAAACCAGCGCGGCCCGGTTGGGTCAGGCCGACCTGACCTTCCACCCGCCCCTGCCGGGGAGCGAGAACGCCAATGAGCGATGCCTCTCCCTGGTCTGCACCTACGGGGACTGGGATGCCCTGATCACCGGGGATATGCCTGAAGAGGAGGAGCGTCGCCTGGCCGCCCGGGGCGTCCTGCCCGACTGTGAGCTGTTGGTGGCGGGCCACCATGGTTCGTCCTCGTCCACGGGTCAGACCCTGCTGGATACCATCACCCCGGAGATGGCCGTCATCTCTGTGGGCTACAACACCTACGGTCACCCGGCCCAGGAGACCCTGGACCGACTGGCCGCTTCCAACATCCAAGTTTACCGCACCGACCGACAGGGCACGGTGACGGTCTATGCCAAGGAGGTCTCGTAATGGCCAAGGAACCCAAGAAGAAGCCAGACGAAGGCTATCAACAACTGAAAAAGGACCTGAAGGCCGGGACCATCGGCTCCCTGTACATCTTCCACGGAGAGGAGGCCTATCTCCGGGACTTCTACCTGGAACAGATGCGGGAGAAGCTGATCCCTGCCGGGATGGAGAGCTTCAACTACCATCAGCTTCAGGGCAAGGGTCTCACCATCCAGAAGCTGGCCGAGACGGTGGATGCTCTGCCTATGATGAGCACCCGGACCCTGCTGGTGGTCAGTGACTACGACATCTTCAAGGCCCCGGAGGGGGAGAGGACCCTCCTCACCCAGCTTTTTGAGGATCTGCCCGAGTATGTCTGCCTCGTCTTCCTCTATGACACCGTTCCCTACAAGAGCGATGCCCGCATGAAGAAGCTGGCAGGGGCCATCAAGGCCCACGGGCAGGTGGTCCAGTTTGCCCGTCAGGCCCAGAACGACCTGGTGGACTGGATCCACCGCCGGTTCAAGGCTCTGGGCCACGACATTGACACCGCCGATGCCCAATATCTCATCTTCCTCTGCGGAGACCTGATGAACGGCCTCATTTCCGAGATCGGCAAGATTGGGGCCTATGCCAAGAACCGCCGGGTCACCCGGGAGGACATCGACGCCGTGGCCATCCCCATCATT
>JAFZEB010000188.1 GCA_017560855.1 Ruminiclostridium sp. | reverse complement strand
GAGAGCAGTTTCCCCTCCTGGACGGCTCCCTCTCCGCAGACCCCCATGCGAAGCCCCCCGGGGGCGGTGACATACCCCGCCCGCAGCTGGTCCAGAATGGTGTGGACCGAGCCACGGCCCGCTGTCTCCAACACCCGGCGCAGGTCCTCTTCCGTGAGGATGCGGCCCTTCCAGGCCGGATGGGTCCACTCCCGCCCTGCTGTCGAGGCCGCCAAAGGCTGTCCCTCCCGGAGGCGGAGTTCCTCCACGGCTCGGGTTTCTTTGGCCAGGGCCTCCCGAAGAAACCGGGGCCGTACCCCTTCATATCCTTCCATAGCACCCCTCCTTTTGGGGCAGTGTATGCACACCCCGTCCCGAAGTATGACAAAAGCCTTGCGATTTAGTTCGCAAGGCCCTATAATGACACTAATATAAATAACAGAAAGGACGTGACCCGCCATGCGCGCTGTCATCCTCATGGATAACCTCTCCAACAACCCCGACCTGACCCCCGAGTGGGGCCTGGCCATCTACATCGAGTTCGAAGGCAAGAAGTACCTGCTGGACACCGGCGCAGGCCCCCTCTTTGCCGAAAACGCCGAGAAGCTGGGCATCGACCTGGCCGACGTGGACTTCGGTATTCTCTCCCACGCCCACTACGACCACGCCGACGGCATAGACACCTTCTTTGAGCAGAACACCAAGGCAAACTTCTGGCTCCGTCACCCCAGCAAGGAAAACTGCTTCGGCAGCCACGAGATGGAGACCATCGACTATATTGGCATCAAGAAGGGCATTCTGGAGACCTATAAGGACCGCATCCAGTACGCCGAGGGCAAGGTGGAGCTGGCTCCCAACGTGTATCTGCTGGGCCACACCACCCGCGGTCTGGACTACTACGGTCAGCTCTATCGCATGTTCCTGAAGATCGGTGACCAGTATCAGTACGACGACTTCCGCCACGAGCAGAGCCTGATCTTCGACACGGACAAGGGTCTGGTGGTCTTCAACAGCTGCTGCCACGCTGGCGCTGACACCATTCTCATGGAGGCCGCCCAGGCCTTCCCTGGCAAGAAGATCCACGCCATCATCGGCGGCTTCCACCTGTTCGAGTCCCCCGTCCATGCGGTCCGTGAGTTCGGCAACCGTCTCCAGGACACCGGCGTGGAGCGGGTGGTCACCGGCCACTGCACCGGCCTGGAGGCCTATGATGTGCTCAAAGCCATGCTGGGCGAAAATGTCCAGCAGATGGAGTGCGGATTGGAACTGGAATTTTGATCCATTCTCACCTACGCAGTGCGAACCTGCTGGGTCTACAATCCCTCAGTCAGCTTCGCTGACAGCTCCCTTTGCACAAGGGAGCCTGAGGTTTGGCACTCGCCTCTGCCTCCCCTGTGCAAGGGGAGGTGGCTCGCCGTCAGGCGAGACGGAGGGGTTGTAAACCCAAAGGGCTTATCTATGGCAGCAAAAAAGCTCCCTCGTCAGAGGGAGCCTTTTTCTTATCTGCGATGATCCGTCACGCCGGTTCTCAGCCCAGGCACTTGGCCAGGAGCTTTTCCCAGTTCTCGTCCACGGACTTCTGGGCTTCTTCGATCATCCACTCGTTGCCGGGCTTGAACATATGGCGGAAGCGGCCCTGGAGGCGCAGGTACTCCTCCACGGGGAGCTTCTTCTTGGGCTCGTAGCTCAGACGCCACACGCCGTTTTCCACCTCGAAGAGGGGCCAGACGCAGGTCTCCACCACCAGACGGCAGATCTCAGGGAGCTTCTCTGCGGGATACTCCCAACCTCTGGGGCAGGGGGCCATCACGTTCAGGAAGGATGCGCCCGGGGTGTAGATGGCCTTGCGCGCCTTGGTGTACAGGTCACGGAAGTTGCCGATGAAGGTAGTCTGAGCAACATAGGGCACGTTGTGGGCGGCGATGATGTCGGTCAGGTTCTTCTTGTTCTGCTTCTTGCCGGGGACCACGCTGCCTGCGGGAGAGGTGGTGGCGTTGGCGAAGCGAGGGGTGGAGGAAGAACGCTGGATGCCGGTGTTCATGTAGGCCTCGTTGTCGTAGCAAACATAGGTCAGGTCATGACCACGCTCCATGGCACCGGACAGAGACTGGAAGCCGATGTCGTAGGTGCCGCCGTCGCCGCCGAAGGTGATGAACTTCACGGTGTCCTTCACCTTGCCCTTGCGCTTGAGGGCGTTGTAGGCCGCCTCAACACCGGACAGGCTGGCGCCGGCGCTCTCAAAGGCGGTGTGGATGTAGCTGTCCTCGTAGGCGGTATAGGGATAGAGGAAGGAGCTGACTTCCAGGCAGCCGGTGGCGTTGCCGATGACGGCACGGTCCTCCTCGTTCAGGGCACGGAGGACACCACGGACGGCGATGCCTGCGCCGCAGCCGGCGCACAGACGGTGGCCGGGGGCGAAGCGTTCCTTCTTCTCCAGAGTTTTCTTAAAATGATAGGTTCTTTCCATTTCCATGTCGGCTTACCCCCTTTGTCCCAGATGAGTGTAGACGGGACCCAGTTCGCCGCCCTCGGCGATCTCCAGCAGACGGCCGTAGACCCCCTGGAAATGCTGGGGGGTGATGTCTCGGCCGCCCAGGCCGTACACATAGCCCACAGCCTTGGGGCGGGTTTCCAGGTCATACAGAGCGGAACGGACCTCGGCAAAGAGGGGACCGCCCTGGGAAGAGAAGCTCTCGGCCTTGTCCATGATGGCCACGGCCTTCACGTTCTTGAGGGCTTCGGCAATTTCCTCTGCGGGGAAGGGACGGAAGACACGGATCTTGATGAGACCGGCCTTGACCCCCTGCTCCCGGAGCTCGTCCACGGCGGCCTTGGCGGTGCCGGCGCTGGAACCGATGAGGACCAGAGCCACCTCGGCATCCTCCATGCAGTACTCCTCAAAGAGGCCGTACTTGCGGCCGGTGACCTTCTCGAACTCGGCGGCCACCTCCAGGATGCGGTGCTTGGCGTACTTCATGGACTCGGCCTGCTGGATCTTGTGCTCCATGTAGTGGCAGCCCAGGTCGTAGGGACCGATGGCCAGGGGATTTTCCTTCTTCAGCAGGTAGTTCTCCGGGTTGTACTCCCCCACGAAGGCTTTGACGGACTCGGTGTCCAGCAGGGTGATGTTCTCCAGGGCGTGGCTGGTGATGAAGCCGTCCTGGCAGATCATCACGGGCAGGCGGACATCGGGATGCTCGCCAATGGGCATGGCCTGGAGGAAGTTGTCATAGGCTTCCTGGTTGTTCTCGGCATAGATCTGGATCCAGCCGGCATCACGGATACCCATGGAGTCGGAGTGGTCGTTGTTGATGTTGATGGGGCCGGTGAGGGCACGGTTCACGCAGGCCAGGGTGATGGGCAGGCGGCTGGAAGAAGCCACGTACATCATCTCATACATGAGGGCAAGGCCTGCGGAAGAAGTGGCCGTGACGGCACGGGCACCGGCGGCCTGGGCACCGATGCAGGCGGACATGGAGCTGTGCTCGGATTCCACAGGCACATACTCGGTGTTCACCTCGCCGTTGGCCACGTACTGGGCAAAGTACTGGGGGATCTCGGTGGAGGGGGTGATGGGGAAGGCCGCCATCACGTCCGGGTCGATCTGCTTCATGGCAAAGGCGATGGCCTCGTTGCCGGAGAGACGGTCATTATAGTTCATACCTCGCCACCTTCTTTCATGGTGATGGCCCCGAAGGAGCAGATCTCGGCGCAGATGCCGCAGCCCTTGCAGTGGTAGTAGTCCACGCCCACCAGACGTCCGTAGAGGACAGGCAGGGAGCTGTCCGGGCAGTAGGGCACGCACATGAGGCAGTGGCGGCACTTGGCCACGTCCAGGACAGGGGTGTTGGTGCGCCAGGCACCGGTGTTCACCAGCTTGGAGGTGGCGGGCTCATAGATCTCGCCGCCCAGGGTCATCTCCTGCCAGGTGCTGTTTTCGTTGATATCTCTTGCTGAAAGCTTCATTCTTCTACCTCCTGCCAGGATCTGCGCAGGGCGGCCATGTTGCCGGCCACCACCTGGGGTTTGGTGGCAAACTTGTGGGAGAAGCTCTCCTCCATGTCGCCCATGAACTGTTCCTCCTCCAGAACACCGCTCACCTTCACGGCGGCGCTGAGCATGGGGGAGTTGGGGAAGTTTTTGCCCAAAGTCTCCTCGGAGATCTTCCGGGCGTCAATGGTGCACACACGGCCCTTCCAGCCCCGGAGCTTCCGGCGGATCTCCCCAGGAGCCTTGGGGGTGTTGATGATGACGGCACCCTCAGCCTGCAGCCCGCGGGTCACGTCCACAGACTCCAGCAGGGTCTCGTCCACCACCACCACATAGTCGGGCTCTTCGATGTTGCAGTGGACGCTGCAGCGGGTGTCGCTGATGCGGTTATAGGCTGTGATGGGGGCACCCATACGCTCGGGGCCGTATTCGGGGAAGCCCTGGACGAACTTGCCAGCGGCAAACGCAGCATCGGCCAGGAGCAGGCAAGCCGTCTTGGCTCCCTGTCCGCCCCGGCCATGCCAGCGGAATTCTACCAATCCTTGTTTTTTCATGGTTCTTTCCTCCAACGTTGCAGAGTTTAAATAAAAAGACTTCGTCCCCGTAAAAGGACGAAGTCTTGGAAAAATCTTCGTTATACCACCTGTTACCTGCGTACTAACATACGCGCTCCCTGTAACGGTGGAAACCGGCAAAACCTACTATGCGTAACGCAGTTCGGCTTGCAGCTCAGGAGGGATGTTCAGGCTTCTGCACTACTTCCACCGGGCTTACACCATCCCCGGCTCGCTGAGGGGTTCCGCAGAGCTTACTGTCTCCATCATCGCCTTTGAAATCGTTCTTTTCTTGTTGATACTACATTATACTCACCGGGAGAAGACTTGTCAACGACAAAGTCTCTCTTTTTACCCAGTAAGATAGTATTTTTTAATCTGTGTCCCCGCCAGCTCTGCCGGAGAAGATCCAGGGTGCGGGCTGGACCTCGATCTCGTCACGGCGGCCCACCTTGGAGACCTCCAGCTGCATGATCTCGGTGGGCTTGATGCCGTTGTCCCACAGCAGGCCGGGGATGCGGCTCATGTAATTGAACTCCAGGGTGTAGATGACCACACGGATCTTGGGGTTGACCGCCACCAGGGTGCGCAGTTCCATGTCAAGCTTGGGGGAGGCCACCAGGAAGGCCACATCGGGCACAGGCCACTTGCTGGACCAGCCCTCCATGTGGGGGACGATGCTCACGTTCCGCAGACCGAACCGCATCACGTTCTCCTCCATGGTCTGGAAGTCGCCGTCCTTGTACTCCACGGCAATGACCTTACCCCGGCGGGCAGCAATGGCAGCCTCTACCGCAATGCTCTCACCGGAGACCACGCAGACGTTATCCCCCTCGTCCAGGTCCAGCTTGTTCATGATGACCGCACGGATCTCAGGGGCCACGTAGCGGATGGAGCCGGGAGAGAAGTGGCTGTTCTCAATACCGGTGCGGTAGGCCGTCCGGGCATTGGGGTTGTTGATGAGCATGGCAGCGGAAACATTCACACCGCGGTCGATCATCTCGGACAGCAGGTTGTGCTTCATGGTGCCTTCGGGTTCGGAACCCTCGTTGTACCAGACCTCGCAGTCACCCAGGCCGTTGTCCCACATATTATAAAAGACTTCGGGGTGGTTGCCGTCGGTAAAGACCAGAACGGACTTGTTGGTCTGGACGGTGGCCATCAGGTTCTTGTTGTCGCCGGTGATGTCCAGAATGCGGGTGGAAGCCAGATCGATGTCGGTGTTATCGGAAAAGTACTTCAGCCAGGCCAAAATACTCTCATTATTAAAAATACTCATTGGGTATGTCGCTCCTTTCTCCCCTTGACGGTGTAAGGGAAATCAGACCAGCAAATCCAGCCTAATCAGAATTTATTGTAATTGCATCCACTCTGTCTGTCAAGGAATTCCTACATTTGAAATTTTTCTGCCAAATATACAAATTTCGCCCTTGACAAACTGGCTTTTTAGACGTATAATGCAGTGAATCATGCAGGAGTTCTTTCATCCTGACAGATATTTTCAGAGGTTCGGAGGTTTCCCCTATGAGCAAGATCTACACTTCCGTTGAACAGCTGATCGGTCACACTCCCCTGCTGGAGCTGACCCACATCGAGGCCTCCCAGCAGCTGGACGCCAAAGTCCTGGCCAAGCTGGAGTTCCTCAACCCCGCCGGTTCCGCCAAGGATCGCGTGGCAAAAGCCATGATCGACGATGCGGAAGCCAGAGGCATCCTGAAGGAAGGCTCCGTCATCATTGAGCCCACCTCCGGCAACACCGGCATCGGTCTGGCCGTTATGGCCGCCGCCCGTGGTTATCGTGCCATCATCGTGATGCCCGACACCATGAGCATGGAGCGCCGTCTCCTCATGACCGCCTATGGAGCCGAGCTGGTTCTGACCCCTGGCGCCCAGGGCATGTCCGGTGCCATCGCAAAAGCTGAAGAGCTGGCCCGGGAGATTCCCAATGCCTTTATCCCCGACCAGTTTGCCAATCCCGCCAACGCCCAGGCCCACCGCCTCACCACTGGTCCCGAGATCTGGACCGACACCGACGGCCAGGTGGACATCTTTGTGGCAGGTGTCGGTACCGGCGGCACCATCACCGGCACCGGCGAATATCTGAAAGCCCAGAACCCCAACGTAAAGGTGGTTGCTGTGGAGCCCGCTTCCTCTCCCCTGCTGAGCCAGGGTAAGGCCGGTCCCCACGGACTCCAGGGCATCGGCGCAAACTTTGTACCCGCCGTCCTGAACACCGACATTTACGACGAGATCATCCCCGTCACCGAGCAGGATGCCTACGAGACCGGTCGTCTCATGGGCCGCAGCGAAGGTGTTCTGGTGGGCATCTCCTCCGGCGCAGCCCTGTGGGCCGCCATCCAGCTGGCCAAGCGCCCGGAAAACAAGGGCAAGACCATTGTGGTCCTCCTGCCTGACACTGGCGACCGTTACCTCTCCACCCCCATGTTCAGCGAGTAACGCCGCCCCCTCACATTTGAATTAGTTAGTTTTTCTTTTCTTTTCAAAAGGACCGCCTTTCGAGTGATCGAAAAGGCGGTCCTTTTGTTGCAGACTTATGCGGTGATGATGACGCTCACGGGGCAGTCCTCGGCGGCCTGCTGAGCCTCCTTCTCCTTCCCGGCAGGGACTTCATGGGACACAGGATGGGCGATCCCCTCGTCGTTCATAACGAACAGGTCGGGGTACTCCTCGGTGCACAGGCCGCAGCTGATGCAGCCGGCAATGACGGTTACAGTCATGGCATATCCTCCCTTGGTTGGTTTCCCCCTTAGTTTGGCGGGGCAGCAGGGGAGTTATACCACAAAACAGAAAGTAGTGCATACCCTTAGAGTTTACAATCCTTCAGTCAGTGCTTCGCACTGCCAGCCTTCGGCCCGGGTCGCAATCGTAGATTGCTTCCGGCTTTGGCTAAAAACATGCCGCTGGCATGTTTTCTTAACGCGTTGCCCCCTTTACACAAGGGAGCCTTGAGGTTTACACTCGCCTCAGCCTCCCTTGTGCAAAGGGAGGTGGATTCGCCCGTAGGGCGAAGACGGAGGGATTGTGACCTACCAGTTAAGTACAACTTATTTCCGGACCAATTCCTCCAGCAGGGCCTCACAGCCCTCCACGATGTCGTCATAGGTGATGTCGAAGTTCCCGGTGTACCAGGGATCGGCAATATCCCGGGGATGGGCAGTATAATCCAGGAGGCGGCGGATCTTCCCTTCCGGGTCTCCCCCGGCGATGCGGGTCATGTTCCGCACGTTGGCGCTGTCGGCCGCCAGAAGCAGGTCGTACTTGTCATAGTCGGCCTTGGTCATCTGAATGGCCCGGTGGCCGGTGAGGGGGATCCCCTCCGCCTTCAGCTTCCGCACAGCAGGAGGATAGATGGGGTTGCCGATCTCCTCCCGGCTGGTGGCGGCAGAGTCAATATAGAACTCTGCGGAAATCCCTCGCTCTTTCACCATATTTTTCATAACACACTCCGCCATAGGGGAACGACAGATATTCCCATGGCAAACAAAAAGCACTTTTATCATTATAGTTTTCCTCCTGAAATGCCTATCTCTTCGACAACTTGGCATTTATTGAATCAAAATCATTGCTCCTACTGCATTATAGATTATATGCAACATGACTGCACCCCACAGGCAGTTGGTCCTTTTATATACAGCATCACAAAAAAAGTGCAAAACAAGAAGTGATACGATATATACTGCTGATAATACACCAAAAGAGATCGCTCCAAAGGCAACCCATTTTACGGGATAATGTATGGATAAAAACAGAACCGAATTGATTATCCCAACGATCCACTGGCTGTTTATGAGTCCGGACAGTCTTGTTTGTATGTACCCTCTAAACAATACTTCTTCTTCAAACGCAGCGAATATAAATATAACCCAATTTAACAGCTGAGGGCTGGTAAACGATACTGATTTCCCTTGAACCATAAATAATGTCGTCTGTATAGCAAGCAGTAAGAAACCACCTGCGAAACCAAGCACTATACTGCTCCATATATGATCAGAATGAATTCCAATACTTCCAAGGTTCTCTTTGCTACGACAAAAGAACCAAAAGAAGAAGGCAGCTAAAAACAAAGGAATCCATATCTGCGATGCATTCAGCACAAACACAGTTGCATTTGTTGTATAGATCCACCCTTGAAAGAACGCACTGCACATAATTAAGAAGTACACTATAAGAGCTTTCATCCCATCGCTTTTATCATATTGTCTCAGATTACTCTTATACTGTATATCTACCCAGCTCATTTAATTACCTCCAATTCTATGGTACTCATATTGCAAGGCTAACAGCAGATTCAATGTCTCTAAATCATTAAGCCCATCAATTTGTCTCTTTTATCATTTTACATCCACCATTCTTTGCGGCAGACAAACAAGATCTTTTTCGTTTGCGTGTATGCTATCATTCCCTGCATTTCTTGTCAAGCCACCGCCCCCTCTGCGGTTGCCAACGCCCCAAATCCATCGTATAATAGAACCAGTTCCCCCATCCTCAGCAGGATGGCACTCCCCCGGAGGTATCCTATGAAAATCATTACCATCGAAGAGCATCTGACCGGCGCGCCCATCAACCGGTATATGGCCGATTACATGGCCCAGGATGCCCCCTATATGGCGGCAGCCCGGGTCAAGGGCAGGCCCCTTTCTCCCGACCCACAGCTGTTTGCCGATCTGGACCACCTGCGGCTGGCCGACATGGACCGGCACGGGATCACCATGCAGATCCTCTCCTGCCCGGTAAAGTCCCAGCTGCTCCCGCCCCGGGAGGCTGTCGGGATCGTTCGGGAAACCAACGACTATATTATGGAGGCGGTCAGGCGGCACCCGGACCGCTACGGTGCCTTTGCCCTTCTGCCCTGGTCGGACCCGGAACAGGCCGCCCAGGAGGCCCAGCGGGTGAAGGCCATGGGCTTTCACGGCATCCTCCTCAACGGCAGAGCATCCGCCGGGGAGCAGTTTCTGGATGACGACCGTTTCCTGCCCGTGCTGGAGGCCTGTGCCGCCCTGGACCTCCCCATCTTCATCCATCCCGGCGCACCCCTGAAGGCGGTGCAGGAGCCCTACTACAGCGGCCTGGGGGAGGAAGTGAGCGCCAGACTCGCCCTCCACGGCTGGGGCTGGCACAACGAGGCGGGCATCCAGATTCTCCGCACCATTCTGGCCGGACGGTTTGACCAGTTCCCCAACCTGAAACTCATCGCCGGACACTGGGGAGAGATGCTCCCCTTCTTCCTCTCCCGGCTGGACCAGTCCATGCCCCAAACGGTGACCGGGCTGCAGCGGACCATCACAGAGACCTTCCGCCAAAACATATATGTGGCCCCCAGCGGCATGTTTGACTACCCCCAGCTGAAGTTCTGCCTGGAGGTCCTGGGGGCAGATCGCATCCTCCACGCCGTCGACTTCCCCTTCCTGGGCAATGACGGCGCACGGGCCTTCCTGGAAAACGCCCCCATCCCCCAACAGGACAAGGAACGCATCGCCCACCGGAACGCCGAGGACCTGTTCCATTTGTGAGAACTCCCCCACACGTTCCATTTGGGAAAGGAGCACAACCATGCAAAACCTCATCACCTACGCAGAAGCCCATCTGGACACCTTCCACCAGCGCCCCCTGGGGTCGGTGGACTCCCTCATCCTCTCCTGGATGGCCAATCTGCACTTTCCCTCGGAGGTCCACCCTCTCCACACCTGGGCGGGTCTGCCCCTGCGGGACCTCTTCCGGGCAGAGCTCTTCCCCACCCTCTTCCAGGGTATCTGGGACCCGGAGCGCACCAAGGCCCTGTTCACTGCCCTGGCGGCCAGCCCCCGGTTCCGGGAGGTCCGCCTTATGGGCTACACCACCCGGACGGACCTGGACCAGGAGATGCAGTTCACCGCCGTGACCTTCCAGCTCCGGCCTGACCTGTGCTATGTGGCCTTTGGAGGGACCGACACCTCTCTGGTGGGCTGGAAGGAGAACTTCAACATGACCTTCCTCTCCCCTGTCCCCGCCCAGACCCAGGCCGCCCGGTATCTGACCCAGGCCGCTTCCCACTGCACCGGGGACCTGCTGGTGGGTGGACACTCCAAGGGAGGTAATCTGGCGGTCTACGCCGCCGCTGTCTCCACAGATATCCAGGCCCGCATCCGCCGGGTGTACTCCCACGACGGGCCGGGCTTCCCTCGGACCTTCCTGGATTCCCCCGGCTATGGGGCCATCCGGGACCGGGTGGAAAAGACCGTTCCCCAGGACTCCGTGGTGGGTCTTCTCCTGGAAAACGAAACCTGTCAGATCATCCAGAGCAGCCGCCGGATATCCCTCCTCCAACACGATCCCTTCTCCTGGAAGGTAGAGGGAAACGGATTCCTCCCGGCAGAAGCCCTCTCCGACGAAGCCCGGTTCTGGGACCGGACCCTGGACGGCTGGGCGGACCGGGTACCGCCCCAGGAACGGGAGGGGTTCTTTGACGCGCTCTACGACATCCTCACCTCCACCAAGGCCGACTCCCTGGGGGATTTGGCAGATGACATCCCCGCCCTTCTGGGGGCCGCCCGAAACCTGGACCCGGAGACCCGGGGCCTGCTCCACCGAACCTTCCGGGCCCTGGGGGCCAGTCTGCGCAGCGCCCGCTCCTCCCACGAAACGATATAAGAATCGCCGTTGCATATGACATGCAACGGCGAACTTTTTTCCATATTAACCGGGACTGACCTTATAGACATAAGTTTCATTGTAGCCGCAGATGATGAAATGATAACCGGACAGGTATTCATCCAACTCGGCATCTCCGGTGTCCACCAGCAGAGGCCGGCCCTTCAGATTCATGATCTTCTCTTTGGTAGCCAGGATCATGATGTTTTCCTTGCCCACCCGGCGCAGGACCTCGGGGGTCAGCTGCTGATTGCCTCGGCCGAACAGGAAACCCTGGCCGCCGGTGACCGTGACCACCAGCTTGGCCGGTTTGTCGCCAATGTAGTCCAGGATCTGGCTGCCGTAGACATCCTTGGCCACAAGCTCATAGTTGTACACCAGGTCCACGCCGATGAGGGTGTTTTCCAGTTCCAGCTCACGCATGAGAGCCCGGGTGGTGGTGCCGGCGCCCACAATATAGTAGGTGTCCTTTTCCATTTCGTCTGCCACACCGGCGGCGATGGCGGCGAAGATCTCCTCCTCACTGGCCACCGAACCACACTTGCTGCACTGGATGAAGTCAGGGTGTCCGGGGATGCGCAGAGAACCGTACAGCCTGGTGTTGATGATCTCCTGGCGGTACTGCTGCTCATCGATGTCCAGAACTTCACCCTCCACCACCGAGTTGACCTGCCCCTGGAGGTACAGACTTGCCAACTGCCCGGCAGAGTATGGACTGCGGGCATAGACGGGAGAGTGGATCTTCACACCGGCGGGAATCCCGAGAAACACGGAGGATTCCCCTGCGGTGGCGCAGATGTCCCGGGCAGTGCCGTCGCCCCCCGCAAAGAGGATCAGGTCCGCGCCCTGCTCCTGCAGCCAAGCAGAAAGGGCCTGGGTGTCCTCCGCTGTGGTGGCAGCAGCCTGGGGCTTTTCCATCACCACGGAGGCAAAGCCGAGCTCTGCAGCCAGATCTCCGCCCATGCCGCCGGGGCCGGTATAGATGGTGATGTGGTCCTTAAACGCCAGCAGCTCCCGGAGGGCCACTCTGGCACGGTTCTCAGACTGGGGGACCGCACCCCGGGCCAGGGCTTCCTCCACCAGGCCATCGCTGCCTTTGAGGCCAACGCTGCCGCCCAGACCTGCCACAGGATTGATGATGAGTCCTAACTTTTTCATTTCCATAAAACTCCTTGCTTATAGCAGTTTCTTGCGAAAAAATCTGTTCTCATGTATGCTAACATCCAAGAAAACACTTGTCAAGGAGCACCCCCTGACAGGCAAAAAAGCCATGACCGCTCTCCCGGTCATGGCTTTTTTATTATGCCTTGTTCAGATGTTCCCGATACTTCTCTCCCAAGCGCAGGAACAGGCCGCCGGCTACGTTGCCCAGGGAGATGACCACCAGACAAAGAAGGGATTCGGCAGGCTTCTCATACAGCATGCCGGAAACTGCCCAGTAGTACATGTCTGCAATGCTGTGTTCCGTACCGCAGACGATGAAGACGGTCACGCCCATAAAGATGGACAAGTACTTGCCCAGCTCATGGGGATTGTTGTTAAAGCCGTGGACTGCAACGAAAATACAAACGTTACAGATGAAACCCAGGAAGAACAGACTCAACAGCGTTCCTTCCATTTTGGCTGATACCATAGAGTAAGCCGTCACATTGACACCCACATCCAGGCCGGAGATGGCCGTGGCTCTCTCCATACCTGCAATGATCATGGTGCCCAGCAGGTTACCCACCCAGATGACCAGGAGTTCTCCTAAGATCCCCGGCCAGGGGTTATCAAACAGGTAGCAGGCCCGCCCGGTGAACAGGGCGTACCCTCGGGTACAGATGGTGAACAGACCAATAGCGAAGAAAAACGCACCCACTACGTTGCCGCCCGGGAAGGCGTCACGCAGGCGAAGGAAAACGGTACCGCCCAGGCCGATACAGAAACCGGCCATGACGGAATAGATAAACGTGCCCCAAATACGTTTCATATCTGATTCCTCTTTCTTTTTGCTCTCTTAGGTGTTCTCGGAGATGGCTTCGCCGCCGGTGGTTGCCTCGATGTGCTCCAGGATCAAGGCCATGAGCTCGTCCTTACCAGTGCCCTTTTCGGCGGAGAAGGAGATGACGGGGACCTCCTCGGGCAGATCCAGGGTCTCACGGATCCGGGCCACGTTGGGTTCCCACTCGCTCTTCTTGATCTTGTCGTGCTTATTGGCCACCACCACGAAGGGCTTGCCGCTGGCCTTGAACCACTCCACCATATTGCAGTCGTCTGCCGTGGGCTTGTGGCGGATGTCCACCAGCTGGATGCCCAGGGTCAGGAGGCTGGTATCAGCGAACCAGTCCTCGATGAGCTTGCCCCATCGTGCTCTCTCCTGCTTGGAGACCTTGGCATAGCCGTAGCCGGGCAGGTCGATGAAGTAAACCTTTTTGTCGATGCGGAAGTAGTTGATGTGGGTGGTCTTGCCGGGGGCGGAACCCACCCGGGCAAAGTTCTTCCGGTTCAGAAGCCGGTTGATGACAGAGGACTTGCCCACGTTGGACCGGCCTGCAAAGGCGATCTGGGGAAGGATATCCCGGGGGCAGTCCGACAGCTTGGCCGCAGAGCGAATGAACTCTGCGTTCTGTGTATTCAGTTTCATGGGTACCTCTCAATGTATCGTCGCAGAGCCCCGGCCGTGGGGCTCTGCGGCAGTTTTATCAGGCTTGCTGGATGGGGGTACGGGTTTCGGTCCCTGCCATACCACCAGGGATGGCATCATCTGCCTTGGCAGGAACGGCCAGCGGGGGCTGCTCCAGTGCCTCAGCCAGAACCTGGTCCACATGGGACACGGGGATGAAGGTCAGGGCGTTGCGGACGGTCTGGTCGATCTTCTCCAGGTCCTTCTCGTTGTCCTTGGGGATGATGACCGTGTGGATACCGTTGCGCAAGGCGGCCATGGACTTCTCCCGCAGGCCGCCGATGGGCATGACTCTGCCCCGGAGGGTGATCTCACCGGTCATGGCCACATCCGCCCGGACGGGGATGCCGGTGAGGGCGGAAACCATAGCAGTGCACATGGTGATACCGGCGGAGGGGCCGTCCTTGGGGACTGCGCCTTCGGGGAAGTGGACATGGATGTCCTTCTCCTTGTAGAAGTTCTGCTCCACCCCCAGCTGGACTGCCCGGCTGCGGATATAGGTGAAGGCCGCCTTGGCAGACTCCTGCATGACCTTACCCAGGTTGCCGGTGATTTCGATCTTGCCGGAGCCGTCCACCACGTTGACCTCGGACTCCAGCAGGGTGCCGCCCACGGAGGTCCAGGCCAGGCCGTTTACCACGCCCACCTGGTTTTCCAGGCCGTTCTTCTCGGGATAGTACTTCTTGGGACCCAGCCAGGTCGCCAGGTTGTCCCCGTTGACGCTGACCGTCTTGTTCTTTTTCTCCACAATGGCCATGGCTGCCTTCCGGCAGAGGGAACCCAGCTCCCGTTCCAGGATACGCACGCCGGACTCCCGGGTGTAGCCCACGATGATCTCACGGATGGCATCGTCGGTGAGCTTCAGCTGGGTCTTCTTCAGACCGTGACGCTTGAGCTGCTTGGGGATCAGGTGGTTCTTGGCAATCTGGAGCTTTTCCTCGTCGGTGTAGCTGGAGAGTTCAATGACCTCCATACGGTCCAGCAGAGGCTTGGGAATGGTGCCCACGTTGTTGGCGGTGGTGATGAACATGACATCGGACAGGTCGAAGGGCAGTTCCACGAAGTGGTCCCGGAAGGTGCCGTTCTGCTCGGCGTCCAGGACCTCCAGCAGAGCGGAGGCGGGGTCGCCCCGCATGTCGGTGCCCAGCTTATCGATCTCGTCCAGCAGCAGCAGGGGATTGCTGGTGCCGGCCTGCCGGAGGGCGTTCATGATGCGGCCGGGCATCGCGCCCACATAAGTCTTTCTGTGGCCGCGGATCTCAGCCTCGTCGTGGACGCCGCCCAGAGAGATACGGGCCAGTTCCCGGTTCAGAGCCCGGGCCATGGACATACCGATGGAGGTCTTGCCCACGCCGGGAGGGCCAACCAGGCAGATGATCTGGCCCTTCAGGTCGGGAGCCAGCTGCTTGACGGCTAGGAACTCCAGGATGCGCTGCTTGACCTCTTCCAGGCCGAAGTGGTCGGCATCCAAGATCTTCCGGGCGGCCGCCACGTTCACCCGCTCCTTGGACTTCTTGTTCCAGGGCAGCTCCAGGCAGACGTCCAGATAGTTCCGCAGGACGGAGCCCTCCTGGGAACCGAAGGGCTGCTTCTCCAGGTGGGCCACTTCCTTCAGCAGCTTCTGTTCCACCTCTTCGGGCAGCTTGGCCTCGGCGATCTTCTTCTTATAGGTGAGGATCTCGCTGTCCCCGTCGTCCCCCAGCTCCTCCTGGATCACCCGGACCTGCTCCCGCAGGTAGGCGTCCTTCTGGTGCTGGGTCATGTTCTCCTGGACCCGGCGCTGAACGCTCTGCTCCATCTCCAGAATGTCCACCTCACGGCGGAGGAGACGGTTCATCTTCTGCAGACGCTGAACGGGACGAAGCTCATCCAGGATGGACTGCTTGTCCAGGACACGCATGGAGATGTTCTGGGCGATGAAGTCGGCAATGTAGCCGGCATCCTCGCTGGACATGATATTCATGAGCATCTCGTTGGTGGCCACCTTGGGGGAGAGCTCGGAGTAGCGGTCAAACAGCTCGTAGGACTGGCGGATGGCCGCCTCGGCCCGGAGGGTATTGTTCCGGGAGGGGACCTCGTCCAGGATCTCCACCTGCTCGATGTCGGCCACCAGGTAGGGGTCCACCTGGGTCAGGTTGTGCAGGCGGGCGCGGAACTGGCCCTCCACCATAACCCGGACGTTCTTGCCGGGCAGACGGAGAATCTGGCGAACGGCAGAGACAGTGCCGATGGAAAAGAGCTGATTCTTGTCGGGCATTTCCACCCGGATATCCTTCTGGGCCACCAGGAAGATATACTGGTTCTTGCTCATGGCCTCTTCCAGGGCCTTGATGGACATTTCACGGCCCACGTCGAAGTGGACCATCATCTTGGGATACACAGCCAGCCCCCGCAGCGCCAGGGTGGGCAGGCTGAACAGCTGAATGTCTTTTTCTTCGTGCAAAGCAATTCACTTCCTTTCTTAGGAAATTATGCGGTGTAAAAATGCAGGAAGGGGCGGAGAGTTTCCCCTCCGCCCTGCTTGCGTGCGTTGATTACATAAGGTCCTGCTTGCCGCCGGTCTGGGCCTTGAGGGCTGCTGCCCCCAGGCGGGGCCGGGGTGCACGGTCAGGGTCACGGACCAGGATGGGCTCCTTGCCGTCCTTGACGCTTTCAGGGGTCACGTGGACCTCGGTGATGGTGCTGTCGGAGGGGATATCATACATGATCTGGGTCATGACCCCTTCCAGAACGGCACGGAGGCCTCGGGCGCCGATACCGCGGTCCATGGACTGGTCCGCCACGGCTTCCAGGGCACCCTCGTCAAAGACCAGGTCCACCATGTCGTACTCCAGCAGCTTGGTGTACTGCTTCACCAGAGCGTTCTTGGGCTCGGTGAGGATCTTGACCAGGTCCTCCCGGCTCAGGGGCTCCAGAGCGGTGATGACGGGCAGACGGCCGATGAGTTCGGGGATGATGCCGAACTTCAGCAGGTCGTGGGGCTGGATCTGACCCAGAACGTTGCGCTCCTTGCGCTCGTCCTTGCTCATGATCTCAGCGCCGAAGCCCACACCCTTCTGGTTGACCCGCTTCTCGATGATCTTCTCCACCCCGTCGAATGCGCCGCCGCAGATGAAGAGGATGTTGCGGGTGTTCACCTGGATGAACTCCTGGTGGGGGTGCTTGCGGCCGCCCTGAGGAGGCACGTTGGCCACGGTGCCCTCCAGGATCTTCAGCAGAGCCTGCTGAACGCCTTCACCGGAGACGTCACGGGTGATGGAGGTGTTCTCGCTCTTGCGGGCGATCTTATCCATCTCGTCGATATAGATGATACCCCGCTCGGCCTGCTCCACATCGTAGTCGGCAGCCTGGACCAGACGCAGGAGGATGTTCTCCACGTCGTCGCCCACGTAGCCAGCCTCGGTGAGGGTGGTGGCATCGGCGATGGCAAAGGGCACATTCAGGATCTTGGCCAGAGTCTGGGCCAGCAGGGTCTTGCCGCTGCCGGTGGGGCCCAGCAGGAGGATGTTGCTCTTCTGGAGCTCCACATCGTCCCCTCCGCCGAAGTAAATGCGCTTGTAATGGTTGTAGACGGCCACGGACAGAGCCACCTTGGCTGCGTCCTGACCCACGATGTATTCATCCAGATAGGTCTTGATCTCTTTGGGGCTGGGGATGATATCGGGCATATCCCCGGCCAGCTGCTCCTCAGGCATGGGCATGTCGTCCAGGATGTCCATACACAGATGGACGCACTCATTGCAGATGTATGCGCCGGGACCGGCGATGATCTTGGCAACCTGATCCTGATGCTTGCCGCAGAAGGAGCAGCGGATCGCTCTCTTATCCTCGTTTTTGGTCATAAATCCATTCACCTCGTTACTATACGCAGTAATGCAGAAAAAGGGGGACAGGAACGCCCCCCTTTCTCGTCATATCAGCGCTTATCGATCACTTTGTCAATGAGGCCGTATTCAGCAGCTTCGGCTGCGGACATGAAGTTGTCACGCTCACAGTCAGCGGTGACCACATCAAGGGGCTTGCCGGTGTTCTCCGCAAGGATGTGGTTCATGCGCTTCTTGATGGTCTCCAGACGCTTCAGATGAATGGCCATGTCAGTGATTTGACCCTGGGTACCGGCAGAAGGCTGGTGGATCATGATCTCTGCATTGGGCAGCGCCATGCGCTTGCCCTTGGCACCTGCTGCCAGCAGGAAGGCACCCATGCTGGCTGCCATGCCGACGCAGATGGTGGACACGTCACACTTGATATACTGCATGGTATCATAGATGGCCATGCCTGCCGTAACAGAACCGCCGGGGCTGTTGATGTACAGCTGGATGTCCTGGTCGGGGTTCTGGGACTCCAGATGCAGAAGCTCTGCCACGATGACACTTGCCATGGCATCGTTCACTTCACCGGTCAGGAAAATGATCCGGTCGTTGAGCAGACGGGAGAAAATGTCATAGGATCTCTCACCGCGGCTGGTCTGTTCCACTACGTAGGGTACTAAACTCATGATATAGGATCTCCTTTTATTGGTCAGGGTAAGTATACCCCAACGAAGGGAGGATTATTCCTCGACCTTCTCCTCCTTGACCTCTTCGGTCTTCTTCTTGCGGGTGGTCTTCTTCTTGGGCTTCTCTTCAGCCTTCTCAGCCTCGACCTCTTCCTTGGTGATCTCGGTGATCTCGACTTCGCCGTTGTCAGCGACCTCAACCAGCTTTGCCTTTGCGTTCTCAGCAACCACAGCCATAGCCTTGTCGCGAGCCAGGTCCTTCTTCAGGTTCTCGCGGTCCAGGCCCTCGGAAACTCTCTCGTAGGGGACGCCCAGGTTCATAGCTGCCTTCTTGACCTCTGCGTCCACGTCCTCGTCGCTGATGACGATGCCCTCAGCTGCTGCAACAGCATCCAGAGCCAGCTGCTGCTTGGTCTGCAGGATAGCGGGCTCACGCAGGTCCTCACGGATCTTAGCCATGTCGATGTTCATGTACTGCATGTACATGTCCATGGTGATGCCCTGCTGCTCCAGGCGAGCTGCATAGTTGTCCACGAAGCGGTCAACCTGGGTCTCGATCATAGCTGCGGGCAGCTCGATCTCGATCTGGTCGCACAGCTGGCCCAGCAGAGCCTGACGGAACTGAGCCTCGGACTGCTGCATGTTGCGGTCAATGACCTTCTCCTTCAGGCTTGCGCGGAACTCTTCCATGGTGTCGAACTCGGAGACGTCCTTTGCGAACTCGTCGTCCAGAACGGGGGGCTGCTTAGCCTTGACTTCCTTGCACTTGACCTGGAAGACGACAGCTGCGCCAGCCAGCTCCTCTGCGTGGTAGGTCTCGGGGAAGGACAGCTCGATGTCCTTCACATCGCCGGCCTTCATGCCGACAACGCCATCCTCAAAGCCGGGGATGAAGGTGTTGGAGCCCAGCTCCAGGCTGTAGTCCTGTGCGGTGCCGCCTGCGAAGGGAACGTTGTCCTTCAGGCCGACGTAGTCGATGACAGCGGTGTCGCCCAGCTCAGCTGCACGGTCCACAGCCACCAGCTGGGTAGCACGGTCCACGTACATCTTCAGCTCTGCGTCAACAGCAGCCTCGGTGACGGTGGGCAGAACCTTGTCTGCTTCCAGACCCTTGTACTCCTTCAGAGTGACTTCGGGGCGAACGGTAACGGTTGCCTTGAAGGAGAAGCCTTCCTTGCCCAGGGTCAGGATCTCAACCTGGGGGGGTGCCACGTGGTCCAGGCCCTTCTCAGCGATGGCTGCGTTGCAAGCCTCGGGGTAGACCAGCTCCAGTGCCTCTTCGTAGAAGACGCCTGCGCCGTACATGCCCTCGATGACCTTACGGGGAGCCTTGCCCTTACGGAAACCGGGGACGTTGATGCTGCCGCGGTTCTTCATGTAAACCTTGTTCAGGCCAGCCTCAAACTCCTCAGCGGAAACTTCCACAATGAGTTCGACTTCGTACTTTTCCTTGTTTTCAACAACGCTCTTGACAGTCATGTCGATTTTCCTCCTGTAAAACGCCCTCTGGCAAACACAAACAGCACATGAGGGCATGGTATTGCAATATACTTTGCCTATATTAGCAGATTCCTTCCGAAATTACCAGTCTTTTTTTCATTATTCCATGATTTTTTCCGGGCGGAATTTCAAAAAGTCTGCGGAAATGAGCCGGTAGGCCACGCCGCCCCGCTCTCCCTGGACGGCCAGCCGGTGGCTGCCCCCGTGGAGATGGCCGTAATAGCAGGTCTTCACCTGGTATTTTTCCAGAATGTCCAGGATGGGCTGGCAGATGTAACCGGTGTAGTAGGGGGGGTAGTGGAGGAAGCAGAGCTTCTCCTTCTCCCCTGCTGCCTTCAGGGAAGTCTCCAGACGCTGGAGCTCCCGGTTGAAGACCTTGGCACTCTGGCCCTCCTTCTCCTCCTCATAGAACCACCCGCGGGTGCCGCAGAGGGCCACGTCCCCGTACATATGGCAGTTGTTATGGAGGATGTGAAGGGTGTCGAAGCCCTTCTCCTGGAAGAACCGGTTCATCTTGGCGGCCGTGTTCCACCAGTAGTCGTGGTTGCCTTTCAGAATGATCTTCTTTCCCGGCCAGGCATTGAGCCAGGCGAAGTCCTTCTCAGACTCCTCCAGGCTCATGCCCCAGGACACGTCCCCGGCGATGACCAGGGTATCTTCGTCAGTCAGGACGGAAAGGCCCTCCGTGAGCTTTTCCACATAGCCCTCCCAGGCCCCGCCGAAGACATCCATGGGCTTGCTGCTGCCCAGGGACAGATGGGTGTCGCCGATCACATACAGTGCCATTCCATCACCTCGTTTCTTTGTGTTTCAAATAGAATATCGTTCCTTTGGGAATGTAGGGCGGGGGCTTGCTCCCGCCATAGCCTCCCCTGTGAGGGGAGGTGGCTTCGGCGAAGCCGAAGTCGGAGGGGTGCGGGGTCGAAGGGTATGCTGTCGTACCGGTACGACATTTCAATTGCCGGGATAACACCCCTCAGGCTGCTTCGCATCCAGCTCCCCTCTAAAGGGGAGCCTTTCTGTACCCGTTACGTTGTCGTAGGGGCGATTCACGAATCGCCCGAACCCACGTCAAGGGTCATCGCCACGCCTGCGGGCGGATATGGAATCCGCCCCTACAGGACCCCTCGTCCGCAAACGTCTCGAAATTACTTTAAAAAGTCCAGCACCACGTCCAGCATCTTTTCCTTCTCCACGGACTGGTCAAAGCGGACAGCCTTGTTCCGCAGGGAGGCCAGAGGCACGGGAGCGGGACGACCGGAGACTTCGTTCAGCTGGTCCAGAGCGTCCAGACCCTCCTTGACCTCTGCCACGCCCAGGCTCTTGAGAACGTTGTCGCAGAACTTGAAGGGGGATGCGGTGGAGACGAAGACGGTGGTGGTGTCGTCCCCGGTCTCTTTCCGGTAGTCCTCCATGACCTGGTAAGCCACGGCGGTGTGGGGATCGATCAGGTAGTTGTGCTCCTTCCAGACCTTCTCGATGATCTGGCTGGTCTTGGTTTCGTCACAGAAACCGCCGTAGAAGTGGTCCTTCAGCTTGGCCTTCAGGTCCTCGGTGACCTCGTAGCAGCCGGTCTCGTTGAGCTCCTTCATGTAGCCTGCCACGGCCTGGTCGTTCTGCTCGGTGAGAGCGAAGAGCAGGCGCTCCAGGTTGCTGGACACCAAGATGTCCATAGAGGGGGACATAGTGGTGTAGAAGGTGCGGTTCTTGTTGTACACGCCGGTGGACAGGAACTCGGTCAGGACGTTGTTGCTGTTGGAGGCGCAGATGAGCTTGCCCACGGGCAGACCCATCTGACCGGCGTACCAGCAGGCCAGGATGTTGCCGAAGTTGCCGGTAGGCACGCAGTAGTTCACCTTGTCGCCCATCTGGATCTTGCCTTCGTTCAGCAGGTCGCAGTAGGCAGAGATGTAGTAGACCAACTGAGGCAGGATGCGGCCCCAGTTGATGGAGTTGGCGGAGGACAGGAAGTAGCCCCGCTCTGCCAGGTCGGCACGGAGCTTCTCGTCAGAGAAGAGGATCTTCACGCCGGTCTGGGCATCATCGAAGTTGCCATAGACGGAGCAGACACCCACGTTATTGCCCTCCTGGGTCTTCATCTGGAGCTCCTGGACCTGGGAGACGCCGCCGGTGGGATAGAAGACCAGGATCTTGGTGCGGTCCACGTCCTTAAAGCCCTCCAGAGCGGCCTTGCCGGTGTCGCCGGAGGTGGCCACCAGGATGCAGACGGTCTTGTCCTCGTTGGTCTTCACCAGGGAGGCGGAGAGCAGGTGGGGCAGGATCTGCAGGGCCATATCCTTAAAGGCGGAGGTGGGGCCGTGCCACAGCTCCAGGCAGTGGGTCTTGTCATCCAGCTGGTGCATGGGGGCCACACGGCTGTCGTCAAACTTCTGATCGGAGTAGCCGGCCTGGGTGAAGGCGGTCAGTTCCTCTTCAGAGAAATCCTCCAGGAAGAGCTTCATCAGTGCCACGGCACGCTGTCCGTAGGTCTTACCTCTCCAGTCCTCCAGCATTTCAGGGGTGAGCTTGGGGAAGACCTCGGGGGTCAGAAGACCGCCGTCCCGGGCCAGGCCCTGGGCAATGGCCTGGCTGGCAGTCAGGCTGACGGTCTTGTTTCTGGTGCTGACATATCTCATGGGTAATACAGACCTTTCTGTAGAGTAATGTTCAAAACGCATTGGGCCAGTGACGGATCACCGGTCTGCGGGTTTCTTGTCCTTGGGGCGCATAGACCTCCATCACGTC
>JAFZEB010000187.1 GCA_017560855.1 Ruminiclostridium sp. | reverse complement strand
TCACCGGGGGCAGGTACTTCTGCAAGGCCGGTAATCTCCACAGGAATGGAAGGTCCGGCAGTCTTGACGGTGCGACCCTTGTCATTGGTCATCACACGGACACGGCCAACGGCAGTACCGGCAATGACGATATCGCCCTGGTTCAGGGTGCCGTTCTGCACCAGCAGGGTTGCGATGGGACCACGGTTCTTGTCCAGACGGGCTTCGATAACAGTACCCTTTGCACGGCGGTTGGGGTTAGCCTTCAGCTCCTGCACTTCGGCAGTCAGCAGCACCATCTCCAGCAGTTCTTCCAGACCCATGCCGGTCTTTGCGGAAATGGGCACAATAATGGTATCGCCGCCCCACTCTTCGGGGATCAGATCGTACTTGGTCAGCTGCTCCTTGATCTTGTCGGGGTTAGCGGTGGGCTTATCCATCTTGTTGATGGCAACGATGATGGGAACTTCCGCAGCCTTGGCGTGGTTGATGGACTCAATGGTCTGGGGCATGATGCCGTCGTCCGCTGCCACGACCAGGATGGCAATGTCGGTGGACTTGGCGCCACGGGCACGCATGGAAGTAAAGGCAGCGTGGCCGGGGGTATCCAGGAAGGTGATCATCTGACCGTTGATCTCAACGGTGTAAGCACCGATGTGCTGGGTGATGCCGCCTGCCTCGCCCTTGGTGACGTTGGTCTGACGGATGGCGTCCAGAGTGGAAGTCTTACCGTGGTCAACGTGACCCATGACGACGACGACGGGAGCACGGGTCTCCAGTTCCTCTGCGGTATCCTCGTGATCATCGATGATCTGCTCTTCGATGGTGACGGTGATTTCCTTTTCGACCTTGCAGCCCAGCTCGGTTGCAACGAACTCAGCGGTATCGAAGTCGATGGTCTGGTTCATGGCAGCCATGACACCGTTCTTCATCAGGCACTTGATAACTTCCGCAACGGTCTTCTTCATCCGGGAAGCCAGCTCTGCCACGGTGATCTCGTCGGGAATCTTGACAACAGTGGGAGCCTTACGGGCGACTTCCATCTGCAGACGGCGGAGCTTCTCCTGCTCCTCGTTCTTGGACTTATTGCCCTTCTTGTTGCCCATCTGCTGCTTCTGCTGCTTGGCACCCTTGCCGCCGCCAATGCGCTGCTTGCCGCCCTGGTAATCCTGAACCTTCTCAGAAACCAGATTGTCAACGTCAGCGAAACGGTTTGCGTTCACCTGAACAGCAGAGGTATCGACCACGCGGCGCTCACGCTTGCGCTCGGGCTCGGGCTGCTTGGGAGCCTCGGCCTTGGGCTGCTGTGCGGGCTGGGGACGATTCTGGTTCTGGGGACGATTGTTATTATTCTGGCCCTGGGGTCTGTTGTTCTGACCCTGGGGACGGTCACCACGGGGAGCCTCCTTGCGGGGCTCTGCCTTGGGAGCGGTGGGCTTGACAGCAAAGATCTGCTCCATGGAAGCCACCTGGTTGTTCTTGGTCATGTGGTCAAAGATGCAGTTCAGCTCAACCTCAGTCAGAACCTGAGTGTTGGACTTGGGTCTTTCACCGTACTTACCAAGAATATCTGCAATTTCCTTGGGAGTCGTACCGAAATCGGTTGCGACCTCCTTCAAGCGATATTTCACAAAACTCAATATAACGCACCTCCAAAAATGTAGGTATAAAACTTACTTCTTCTTGCCGAAACGGATATTCTTCTTATGGGCGTCGGCTTCTTTCTTCCGCTGACGCATCTTCTTGGACTTAGCCTCCAGAATCTCCAGTTCCTTCTTCACCTTTTCCTGGTCGGGCAGGGCCTTTACAAAGGCCAGGGCCAGGGAAACATCGGTGAAGGCGGCGATTGCCAGGCTGGTTCTGCCCACCACAAAGCCCAGTTCCTCCTTGGTAAAGGGGACACTCAGGCACAGCTGCTCGGTGCCGGCCACGAAACTCTTGGCCCGGCGCCAGGTATGGTCAGAAGCATCCTTCGCCACCACCACCAGATAACCCTTGCCGGTCCGGGTGATGGCGCCTACGGGCTCTTCGCCCAGTTCTGCCAAACGGCCCCGCTTTGCCAGGGCCAGGTAATTCAAAGCCTTATCCATTGTCCGTTTCCTCCATTTCCTTAGAGAGTCTGTCATAGACTTCCTCGGGGATGGTCACTTCCAGGCTGCGCTCCAAGGCCTTGGAACGCTGGGCCTTCTTCAGGCACTCTGCCATGGGGCAGATGTAAGCGCCGCGGCCGTTCATCTTGCCGCCGAAATCCAGGGACACGGTGCCGTCCGGCTGCCGCACCACGCGGATCATATCACGCTTTGCCTTCCGTTCCCGGCAGCCCATGCACTGCCGCTGGGGAATCTTCTTTTGCATCAGGACTACCTCCTTTATTGAAATGCATCATGCAGAATGCAGAATGCAAAATGATCTGAAATTATTCAGCGATCTCCTCGACCTCAGCCTCAGCAACAACTTCCTCAGCCTGGGAAGCGGGCTTGATGTCGATCTTGTAGCCGGTCAGGCGAGCTGCCAGACGGGCATTCTGGCCTTCCTTGCCGATTGCCAGGGACAGCTGGTCATCGGGAACGATGACGCGGCAAGCCTTCTGACCGGGGACCAGAGTGACGGACACAACATCAGCGGGGGACAGAGCTGCCTTGACATACTCGCAGGGATCCTCGGACCAGACCACGATGTCGATCTTCTCGCCGCAGAGTTCTTCCACGACGGCACCGACACGGCCGCCACGGGGGCCGACACAGGCGCCGACGGGATCGATACCCTCCATGGTAGCACGGACTGCC
>JAFZEB010000186.1 GCA_017560855.1 Ruminiclostridium sp. | reverse complement strand
GTCCCAATGGAACAGAAAAAACACCGGAGAGGACTTCACAAAAGTCAGCGTGAAATACGGCCCCCTCTGGCCCAAATATGCCATGACCATCGGTCCCGGCGAGACCTGGGAACTGGCGGTGGAGAACGCCCTTCCCTTTCCCCACACCATTACCTTTGAAAACGAGGAGGGGACCCCCTCCGGCACGGTGGAGGTTTGGTCCATCACCCAATGATCACAAGTCCCCGGCGGTCGAGAGACCGCCGGGGACTTCTTGTTCACGCAGGATATTGGCACAGTTGGGTAATGGCCTCCGCATCCCCTTCCAGGATGGTGAAAGTCATATTTTCCGAATCCCGGGAAACTTTCAGTTCCTCCAATCCTTCTATGATCTGGGCACGGTCGGGGTGATCCCCCCACACATTCTGCAGGGCCCAGAGCATATCCACGATGGCTTGGTTATCTGCCCGGTCCTCCACCTGATAGATGTCACCGGGATACATGCCCAGGAGAGAAACGCCGGCATCCCACTGGCCCTCGTCCTCCATGGTCACCAATACGGACTGCACGTAGTTCAGCTGGCTGTTCAGAGTGTTGTAGGCAAGCTGGGCCTTTTGCTCGGAAAGCTGATGGGTGCGAACACCAAAGAAGACCGCCGCCGCCAGACAGATGACCAGAAGGACGGCAAGCACACGGGGTTTCTTTTTCTCTGTCATAGTAAGCACTCCTTTTCTGTTTATGATATTACAGAACACCCTTTCGCTAGAAACAAGGCTTCTCCTTTACTCCACATAGTCAATGAAGGTTTGCATAGAGCCCTCGGGCAGGGTGTAGTAACGGTAGTAATCCTCTTTCTCGGAATCCATCAAGATGTATTGGTCCCCAAAGGTCAAATCCAGTCGGCCTTCCTCAGTTTCCAAAATCAAACGGTAGGTCCACCCGGCCCCGGCAGGGATCAGTTCCTCACTGAGGTACTCCACCCGGTTCAATTCTTCCACCAAAGGTGCGATATCCTTCGGGTCTTCAAAGGTTGCCCAGGTCTCCATCTTCTGGATGGCAATAGAGGTCACCTCATCCGGGTCCAGCTGGAACACCCGGTTTTCCGGTACGGAGCCGCAGGCCGCCAGGGCCAGCAACAGGAAGGACAACAGCAGAACAGTAAGCACACAGGTTTTCTTTTTCTCTGTCATAGTTGGCACTCCTTTTCTGTTTATGATACTACAGTTTTGACTTAGTACTATCCGCAACAATCGTAGGGGCGCTTCACGAAGCGCCCGCCACATCCGTGCGGCCCTCAAGGTTTCGGGCGATTCGTGAATGGCCCAGGCCAGCCTCTCTTGGCCTTCGGCCAATTCACCTTCTCGCCCCTACAAAATTGGGGGTGCGTGGTTTTCGTCAGTTGAAGATATCCCGATTCTCCCGGAAGAGCTGCTCCACCCGTCCCCGGAGGGGTTCGTGGTCGGGGTGGGTCAAATCGGGGTCCTGGGCCAGCAGTCCCCGGGCGGCGTCCTGGGCCTGGTGGAGAAGGCGCATATCCCCTTCCAGGCTGGCCAGCTTCAGCTGGGGCAGACCGTGCTGCCGGGAGCCGAAGAAGTCGCCGGGGCCGCGCATCTTCAGGTCCTCCTCGGCGATGAGGAAGCCGTCGGTGGTGGCGCAGAGGGTTTTTAGGCGTTTCCGGGTGGTCTCGTTCCGGTTGTCCGAGATGAGCACGCAGTAGGACTGGTGCTGGCCTCGCCCCACCCGGCCACGGAGCTGGTGGAGCTGACTGAGGCCGAACCGGTCGGCGTTCTCGATGATCATGAGAGAGGCGTTGGGCACGTCCACACCCACCTCAATGACGGTGGTGGACACCAGCACGTCGGTCTCCCCTGCCGCAAAGGAAGCCATGACCCCCTGCTTGTCCGCCGCCTTCATCTTTCCGTGGACGATAGCCACACGCAGGTCAGGGAAGACCTGGTTCTGGAGGGTCCGGCCGAACTGCTGGGCGGCCTTCATACCCTCTTCGTCCTCCTGGTCCACGGCGGGGCAGACGATGTACACCTGCCGCCCCAGACCAACCTGCTTCCGCACAAAGCCGTAGAGACGCTGGCGCTTGTCCTCCCCGATGAGCATGGTGTCCACAGGGGTACGGCCGGGAGGCAGCTGGTCGATGACCGACAGGTCCAGGTCTCCGTAGATCATGAGGGCCAGGGTACGGGGGATGGGGGTGGCCGACATAACCAGCACATGGGGCCGAAAATCCCCGCCGCTTTTGGCGGAAAGGGCGGCTCGCTGGTCCACACCGAAGCGGTGCTGTTCGTCAGTGACCACCAACCCTAACCGCCGGAACTCCACCCCCTCACTGAGAAGGGCGTGGGTGCCCACGATCAGGTCGATCTCCCCAGTCTCCAGGGCCTGACGACACTTCCGCTTCTGGGTCATGGTCATGGACCCGGTCAGGAGGGCGATCTTCATCCCCGTATGCCCCAGAAGGGTCTCCATGGTCTTCAGATGCTGCTGGGCCAGCAGCTCCGTGGGGGCCATGAGGGCGGTCTGAC
>JAFZEB010000185.1 GCA_017560855.1 Ruminiclostridium sp. | reverse complement strand
GTCAACGGCGGCATGACCGACAACCCCCGGTACGCCCTGTACCAGGCCCCCTACACCGTTCTGCCCGCCGACCGGATGAACGATGAACGGGACTTCGAATGCACCGTGGCCGGCCGCTGCTGTGAGAGCGGCGACCTGATCCAGGAGAATATTATGATGCCTCGTGCCGAGCGGGACGACCTGATCGCCGTTCTGACCACCGGTGCTTACAACTTCACCATGTCCTCCAACTACAACCGCCTCTGCCGACCCGCCCTGGTGCTGGTCCACGAGGGTCAGGCCCGTCTGGCCGTCCGCCGCCAGACCTTCGAGGACCTGATCGCCTGCGATCTGTAAAAACAAAACGAGCCGAAGACATTTCGTCTTCGGCTCGTTTTTTGTGCTCAAAATTTGGTTTTCTTCAGCAGGATCAGGGCTAAAATCAGGGTAATAATTTCACCGATGAGGGCGGCCATCCAGATGCTCAGGCCACCACCCAGGGCAAAGAGGGCCAGCAGGGCACCGGGTAGGAAGAGGAAGCCACGGCACAGGGAGAGAAAACCGGAGGCGAAGCCCTTGCCCAGTGCGGCGAAATACCCGGCCAGGGCGATGGAGATACCGGCGGGCAGGTAGGACAGGGTGTACTGCCGCAGGGCGGACACCGTGTCCCCGAAGAGGGCACTGTCTCCTTCCAGCAGGAGGGAGGTGATGGCTCCGGGGGCCAGCTGGCACACCAGTTCTACCACAAGGCCCACCGCCAGAACGGTGATGAGGCACTGCTTCAGGTAGTACCGGACGGAGTCCTTGTCGTTCTGGCCCACGGCCAGGCTTACCAGGGGCATCATACCCTGGGCGATGCCCTGCATGACCATGGAAACTAGAAGGCTGATGTAGGCGATAACGGCATAGATGGCCAGGGATTCCTCCCCCAGCATAGCCAGGATGACATGGTTGTACAGGAGGGTCAGGAAGCCCAGCATCAGTTCAATGGAGCAGTCGGCGATGCCCAGGGGGAGGATCCGGCGGAAGTCCTTCAGCTTTAGCTTAAACTTGCGGAAGCGGAGGTTGGACTTGCCCGACAGGAAGTAGCTCAGGAAGAAGGCCATGCTGCCCAGCTGAGCCAGGCCAGTGGCCAGAGCAGCGCCAAAGACCTCCCAGTGGAAGATAAAGATGAATAGGTAGTCCAGGCCCACGTTGATGATGAAGCTGATGCCCACACCGATGGTGGCCAGGATGGGGGCCCCGTCCACCTTGACCATGACCTCCAGACAGTAGGACAGGATGAAGCACACCGAGAACAGGCAGATGATATGGAGATACTGGGTGGTGTAGCCAATGGTTTGGGGGCCTGCACCCAGCAGGTATCCCAGAGGCTCAGCGAAAGTGGAGACACCCACCGTCAGGAGAACTGACACCGCCAGGATGACCGCCACCGTCTGGGTGAAGATCTCCTCGGCCCGGTCATGCTCCTGGTTGCCCATGGCGAAGGCACACAGGGTGGAGGTGCCCATAGACAGGAGAATGGCAATGCCGGAGAGGATATTGATAAAGGGCAGGGAGATATTCACGGCGGCCAGGGCCAGTTCGCCCACACCCTTGGAGACGAAGATGCCGTCGATGATGGTGTAGGAGGAGAAGAGGACCATGGCGGAGACCGAGGGGGCCACATACCGGGCGAAGGTCTTCCAGGACCTTGTGGGCAGGGCTGCGTGGGAAGAAGACAAGATAATTCACCTCAATTAACATAGAAAAGAGCAAGTGTACCTTGCTCCCATAGCACTTATTTGCTATACTAAGGATAAACTATGGGGCAACCCCAGAGTCAATAGATTTCCAAGACTTTTTCGGTAAGGAGGGATGATGTGGACAAGCACCTCTTCAAAACGGCGGAGTTTGCCGCCCTGTGCGGGGTGAAGAAGGACACCCTCCTCCACTACGACCACATCGGTTTACTAAAACCCCAGCGGGTGGGGGAGAACGGCTATCGTTATTATTCTGCCCGTCAGCTGGCCACCTATGACCTGATCTCCGCCCTCCGCCGTCTGGATACCCCTTTGTCAGAAATTCGGGACTACCTGACCCGCCGCAGCCCGGAAGCCCTCCTGGAGCTTTTGGAGGAGAAGGAGGCCGCCCTGGAGGCCGAGCGGAAGCGGCTGGAACGGATGGGAAGCCTCCTGCGGGAGACCATTCGCACCACCCGACTGGCCCGGGAGGTCCAACCGGGAGAGATTCGATTGGAGGAACTGCCCGATGCCGCCTTTGCTGTGGTGAAGGCCCCCAGGTTTCAGGAATTCGAGGAGTCGGTCTATCTCCTCCACATCCGGGAACTGCTCACCTGGTCCAGAGAGCAGGGGAGTGGGGCCAGCGCACCGGGCGACATCTTCTGCCGGGAGAACCTGGACCAGGAGGAGGTCCGGGAGGACTTTTACTTCTGTCCTGTGGAGGAGGGGACCCAGGGCTGGCCCATCCACCACCGCCCCCAGGGGACCTACGCCGTTCTCTACCACCAGGGGTCCTACCAGTCGGAGTATGGGGCCGTCCGCCGTCTCCGGGACTGGGTCAAAGACCAGGGCTATGCCATTGACGGGGACCTCTACGAGGAGGACCTGGTGAACTACACCACCTCCGAGGACCCGGATTCCTATTTGTTAAAGTTGAGCGTAAAGATAAGGAGGAACCAAGGATGACACTGGATATCACCAAGATCACCCAGGACTACACCGTAAAGCGGTTGGGGGAGGAGGACTTTCCCGCCATCCTGGCCCTGTACGGCAGCAACCCCCAGTATTTTTCCGCCATGAACCAACCCGTCCCGGAGGGAGGTCTGGAAGAGGACCTGGAAGCGGTTCCCGCAGGCAAGACTCTGGAGGACAAGTACTGGCTGGGTTTCTGGCAGGAAGAAAAGCTGGCGGCCACCCTGGAGCTGGTCACCAGCTACCCGGAGGAGAACACCGCCTACATCGGCCTCTTCATGATGGATGCCGCCCGTCAGGGTCAGGGAGAGGGCAGTAAGCTCATGGGCGAGCTGTTCGCCTGGCTGAAGGAGGGGGGCTTCGCCTGGGTGGAGCTGTCCTACAGCTACGGCAATCCCCAGAGCGAGCGGTTCTGGTTTAAGAACGGCTTCTTCCCCACGGGAGCCATGCGCCAGATGGAGGACTATGTGGCCATCTCCCTCCAGAAGCATCTGTAAGGAGGGGAGATCATGAGTTATCTGACCTATCTGGCTTCGGACTACCCTCTGGAGGAGGTCAAAAATCCCCACGACCGTCTGCTTTCCGTGAACGAGGCCCTGGCCCTGGGGGTGAAGGATATCCCGGAAGAGCTGCTGGCACCCGGCTTTGACCGGGACAAGCCGGAGGTCATCCTCTGCGCCGACCGGCGGGTGGATATGGACCTGCTGGGCCGGGTCACCGACGGGGACTATGATGACGATTTCTGCCTGACTCCCTTTGAAGAGGGAGAAGATGTCTACACCCAGAAGGCCTATAAGGTGGCCCTGGGCTGGCATCGGTTCACCCGGGGTCGGGCGGAGAAGATCATCGAATATATCAAGGAGAACCTCCGGCACACCGACCAGGTGGAGATCTGGCGGATCTGGATGGGGACCGATGAAACCCCCACCATCTGCTCCCTGACGGTTCCCGTGAGCAAGCTGACCGCCCAGGACATTTACGAGATCGACAACCGGGATGTGGTGGATGCGGCCAAATTCTTTGGCGGCCTTCCGGTTCAGTATCGGCTGGTCATCACAGCGGAATAAAAGAAAACGGACGACCAATCGGTCGTCCGTTTTTACGTTTGTAGATGGTGGTTCCCCTTGGCTCTCCCTCTGGGAGAGCTGGATTCGACCGTAGGGAGAAGACTGAGAGGGCGAACCAAAGCAAAAGGGCCTTACGATCGGAAAGGGTGGAACATTTCCTCCCGTGAAGCTCTTCTCTTGGCCTTTTTGGATGAAAACTGACGAATATAAAACACGCCAAGCAGTTTAAATTCAAAATGCATGGCGTGTTATTTTCCATAAGGTTTGGGGTTGTTGGTTCGTCCTAGGATATAGTCGGTGGAAGTATGATACAAGTCTGCCAAGGCTGTTAGAATATCCGTGGGAACATCTCGGTAGCCCTGTTCGTAGCGAAAATATTGTGGCTGTGACATTTGAAGAATAGCTGCAACTTGTCGCTGAGTCAGGTCGTGATCTTCACGCAGTTCTCTAATTCTGGGATAATAGCTCATGTTTCACCTCTATATCCGAATGGATATATTGACAATACAACAGAAGTGTGCCAGAATTGACTTATGATATCCGTTTGGATATCTAAAAGAGTGGAGGTGAATAGTAATGAGAATCTCTCGGATAAATAAAATTTTTATGTCTTTGAGAAAAAATGGGAACTTGGCTGAAGAGAGTTTTAGAGAGATTTATATTCCGGAAGCGACTAACATTACATTCTACAAGGACCTTTCTTTGCTAATTGAATCAAAGAGAAAGATGGGAATTGCGAAGACTGTTATAGATGAATGTTTGATTCCGCAGGAATTATGGAAGGCTGGTATTTGGGAACAGAATATTACGATTTCTGGGATTGCGGTATTTGAATCCGCCGAAGGAATGCTAGATTCAGCAACTATTTCATTGGATGTACAAACAGGCTGCAATCCAGCGTTGTTATCATCGAGAAATATTGATTATGATGATACAATTGATGTGATAAAGGTAAGAAATATAGAGACTACGATTTTTTGTTCCACGATACAATTTAAAACAATAGTGGAATAATGTTTTGGGAAGGAGGGACTTTGGTGGGAACGTTGACCATTACTCGTGAAAAGAAGCTTCTTGGGGCGGCAGCGGCATTGTATTGCTTCGTCAGCGATAGGTTTTTGGATGAAAATAAGATATCTGTGTGCAATTATCTTGAAAATGGAAAAACGGTTACATTGACCTTTGACAGCGATGTAGTAGGTATGAAATGCCGTGTAGGTGCGTTTAGGCAAGTTGATGCACCGGTTGTTGGTCAAATTTATGCTATTGATTTTAGGGAAAATCCAATCGTAAATGCGTTTGTTACTCTGAAAGGAAAAGTAGACTTTACAGATGAAACGGGCAACTCAATAGAGGTTAAGACATTGTTAGAGTATGCACAAGAGCATCCACTTGTTAAACCAGTAGATAACGATAAAGAGTTAGAAGTCGAAGAATGGGTGAAACATATAAAAGAACTTCCGTTTGGTGCAAAAAAAAGAGATTTGGATATTGTGGCATTATATAAAACGTTTGTTCCAACGGAGTCATTTGCCCCATCTAAGCAATATCACATGAAACTTGCTATAGATGAAGCAAGGAAAAAATGGGCATATTTCGATGAAGGAATAACATTAATCAATCAAGCACCGCATAGGAGTTATTCCTATTCTGATATTGTGTCTTTTGAAATCTTAGAGAATGGATCCAGCATTACAAAGGGGGGGCTTGGGGCTGCTGCTGTTGGTGGGGCTTTGTTTGGAGGAGCGGGTGCTGTTGTTGGTGCCACTACAGGAACCAAGAGGACCGCTCAAATTTGTAATAGCATGCAGGTTGCAGTCACTGTAAAAGATGACGAGAACCCCAATATTTATATCCCCATTGTGAAGTCGGCGGTTCCATCACTTAGCAAAGAATATACAAAGAGCTTAAAAATGGCAAAAGACATCGTAGCGGTTCTTGAACGGTTGTATGTTGCTGGGCAAGAAATCAAAAGTGAAAGCAAATCCAGCGAAAGCATTGATGATTTGAGAAAGTACAAAGGGTTACTGGACGATGGCCTTATTACGGCAGAAGAATATGCGGAAGTCAAAAAAAGAATCCTAAAATTATAATATGTCTGTGATTTTAGAGATCATTTGCGTAAGAACGAACCCCCGCCGTATGCATAAGCATATGGCGGGGGTCTTCAAATGTCACTGCTTCCCCCGCTACTCCTGGGCATTACATTTGTGTGTCCGATGTCCTGTACGGACCTTAGCCAGCAGGAGGACGGAGATTTCATCGCAGGTGTGGTGGTGGATAGAACCAATCTTTTCCTGGGTTCGTTTGGATTTTACATTCCCCTGATGGTGCCCAGCTCAGTTGTTGGTCTGGTTGAGGCCTAAAAGAGGATAAGCCACTCGGTTTCTGGTCTCATGGCTCAAAACCGTGCAATCCCGGCCCGTCTGGCCTCAGCGGCCACGGCGTTGGCCACCGCATCGGCGGCGGCTCGGTTCAGGGGGGAGGGGAGGATGTAGTCGGGGGAGAGTTCCTCATCGGAAACCATATCCGCCAGGGCCTTGGCGGCGGCGTGCTTCATCTCCTCGGTGATCTGGACGGCCCCGCAGGACAGGGCACCCTTGAACAGGCCGGGGAAGACCAGCACGTTGTTGATCTGGTTGGGGAAGTCGGACCGGCCGGTGCCCACCACGGCGGCCCCGTGGGCCTTGGCGATGTCGGGCATGATCTCCGGGACGGGGTTTGCCATGGAGAGGATGATGGGGTCCTTGGCCATGGTCTCCACCATTTCCCCGGTGACAAGGCCGGGACGGGAGACGCCGATGAACACATCGGCTCCCACCAGAGCGTCAGCCAGGGAACCCTTGCGGCCCTCCTGATTGGTCCGAGCGGCCAGTTGGGCGTGATGGTCGGAGAGGTTGGGGTCACCGGCACACAGGATGCCGTCCTTGTCGCAGAGGGTCATGTTGGAGAAGCCCTGGTCCAGCAGGAGCTTGGCGGCGGCACCGCCGGCGGCGCCGATGCCGTTGATGACGATGCGGACGGCCTCCTTCTTCTTGCCCACCACCTTCAGGGCGTTGGTGAGGGCGGCGGTGATGACCACGGCGGTGCCGTGCTGGTCATCGTGGAAGACGGGGATGTCGCAAATCTCCTTCAGGCGGCGTTCCACCTCGAAGCACCGGGGGGCGGAAATATCCTCCAGGTTGATGCCGCCAAAGCTCTTGGAGATGAGGGCGATGGTCTCCACCATCTTGTCCACGTCCTGGGTGTCCACGCAGATGGGGAAGGCATCCACCCCGGCGAACTCCTTGAAGAGGACGCACTTGCCCTCCATGACGGGCATACCTGCCAGAGGGCCGATGTTGCCCAGGCCCAGGACGGCGGAGCCGTCGGTGATGACGGCTACCATGTTCTGGCGGCGGGTCAGGGCGAAGGACTTGGCGGGGTCTTTCTGGATCTCCAGGCAGGGGGTGGCCACACCGGGGGTGTAGGCCAGAGACAGGTCCTTCTGGGTCTGGATGGGGCAGCGGGAGACCACCTCCAGCTTACCCTTTAATTCATAATGTAAAGCCAAAGATTCGGCGTTGATGTCCATGGGAATGGTACCTCCTGGTAGGTTTTAATGAGCCTCCCCTGTGAGGGGAGGTGCCCCGAAGGGGCGGAGGGGTGCGGGGTCCAAAGGTATGCTGTCGTATCGGTACGACATTTCATCTGTTGGGATAGCACCCCTCAGTCAGCCTGTGGCTGCCAGCTCCCCTATCAAGGGGAGCCTTTCCTGTACTGAAACGCGGATTATACCATCTGCTCTGGATGGAAGGCTTTGTCAAATTCCTCTGGGGTGAAGAGGCCCAGCTGCACAGCGGCCTCCTTCAGGGAGATGTTCTCCTTGTGTGCCAGCTTGGCGATCTTAGCCCCGTTCTCATAGCCCACCATGGGGGTCAGAGCGGTGACCGTCATGAGGGAGCGGTCCAGGTTTTCCTGCATCTTCTCCCGGTTGGCCGTCAGGCCCTCCAGACAGCGGGCGGTAAAGGAGTTCATGCCGTCGGCCAGGAGCCGGACGGACTGGAGATAGTTCAGGGCCAGGACGGGCATGTACACGTTCAGCTCAAAGTTACCCTGGCTGGCGGCGATGCCCATGACGGTGTCGTTGCCCATGACCTGAACGGTGACCATGGTCAGGGCCTCGCACTGGGTGGGGTTCACCTTGCCGGGCATGATGGAGGAGCCGGGCTCGTTTTCGGGAATAAAGATCTCACCCAGGCCACACCGGGGGCCGGAGGCCAGCCAGCGGACGTCGTTGGCGATCTTCATCAGGTTGGCGGCCAGAGCCTTCAGGGCCCCGTGGGAGTACACCAGAGCGTCGTGGGCGGTGAGGGCATGGAACTTGTTGGGGGCGGTGCGGAAGGGCAGACCGGTGAGCTTGGTGGCCTCCTGGGCGGCGGCCTCCCCGAAGCCCTTGGGGGAGTTCAGACCGGTACCCACGGCGGTGCCTCCCAGGGCCAGCTCATACAGGCCGTCCAGGGAGCCGACGATCATGTCCCGGGCGTGCTCCACCATGCTCTTCCAGCCGGAGATCTCCTGACCGAAGGTGATGGGGGTGGCATCCTGGAGGTGGGTGCGGCCGGTCTTGACGATGTCACGGTTCTCCTCTTCCAGGTGGCCCAGGCAGGCCAGAATGGTCTCCAGGGCAGGCAGGAGCCGATCATGGACGGCAGTCACCGCGGCGATGTGCAGGGAGGTGGGGAAGGTATCGTTGGAGCTCTGGGACATATTCACGTGGTCGTTGGGGTGGAGGATCTTGGTCCCGGCCAGGTGATTGCCGTAGTTGGCGATGACCTCGTTGCAGTTCATGTTGCTCTGGGTGCCGCTGCCGGTCTGCCAGACGGACAGGGGGAAGTGGCCCTCCAGCTTTCCGGCCAGGATGTCCCGGCAGGCCGCCTGGATGAGGGTGAACCGGTCCTGGTCCAGCTTGCCCAGGCGGAGGTTGGCGGCGGCGCAGGCCTCCTTCAGAACGGCAAAGGCCCGGATGATCTCATGGGGCATCTTTTCGGTGCCGATGGGGAAGTTTTCAAAGCTTCTTTGGGTCTGTGCCCCCCAGTAGCGGTCGGCGGGGACGGAAACCTCGCCCATGGTGTCGTGTTCGATACGGAATTCCAAGGGAATCGCCTCCATATAAAAATAAGAAGGGGCGGCTCTTGGCCGCCCCGTTGGGATTGCAGGTCAATCAAACATTCAGGTTCATTTTTTCAAACATATCGTTGAAGGTGCCGCAGTTGCGGACCACCACACCGGCCCGGGCATCAAAGACCAGGGGCGGGGTGTTGATGAGGATGAGCTTGTGGCCCTGGTAGGCCTTCATCAGGTTGGGGACGGGGAACTCCCGCAGGGCGGAGCCGTCGATGATGAGGACTTCGCAGGCCTTGACCGCCTCTATGGCCTTGGCGATGACCTCCAGGTCATAGGGCTCCTCCTCCAGGACGATGGCGGGACGGATGAAGTCGCCGCACATGTCCACGGTGCACTGGGGCACGATGGCAGGGTCGTCGTAGATCTTGAAGAAGTCGAAGTAGTCATCGCACTTGGCGCACCAAGTCCGCATCACCGAGCCGTGGGTCTCAATGACGTTCCGGCTGCCGGCCTCCTGGTGGATGCCGTCGATGTTTACGGTGATGATGGCCTTGAGCTTGCCCGCCTGCTCCAGCTTGGTCAGAGACTGGTGGGCGATGCCGGGTTCTGCCTCAATGAGAGGGGCCAGGACCCGCTCCCGGTACCACCGGAAGAAGATGGTGGGGGAACGCTGGACAAAGGAGAGACGGAGCATCTCACTGGGAGAGAAGCGGAACTTCTTCTTGTAGTCTTCGTCCATTTCCCGGTAGTCCGGGAATCCGGCGTCCTTGGAGAAGTCCTTGCCGGAGATGAAGACGATGTTGTCGCTCTCGTTGATCCACTTTTCCATGATGGCAAGTTCGATGGACATGACAAAACTTCCTTTCTTCCAGGGATGGGTCAGCGGACGATGATCTGGGAGAAGACCTCACCGATGGGTTCGTTGATGGCCAGGTCGGCCTGGCTGTCCATGCTGGTCTTGGACTTGTTGATGAGGACCAGCTTGTTACCCTTGTAGTAGTTCACCAGACCGGCGGCAGGGTAGACCACCAGGGAGGTGCCGCCGATGATGAGCATGTCGGCGTTGCGGATGGCGTTGACCGCCCCAGCGATCACGTCGGAGTCCAGACCTTCCTCATAGAGGACCACGTCAGGACGGACGATGCCACGGCAGTCGCCGTTGTCGCAGTAGGGCAGGATGTCGCAGTTGGCAATGTGGGAGACGGGGAACTTCTTGCCGCAGCGGGGGCAGTAGTTCCGCAGGGTGGAGCCGTGGAGCTCATAGACCATTTTGCTGCCGGCGGCCTGGTGTAGGCCGTCGATGTTCTGGGTGACCACGGCGGAGAGCTTACCGGCCCGTTCCAGCTCCGCCAGCTTCAGGTGAGCGGGGTTGGGCTTGGCCCCTTCGATGATCATCTTGTCCTTGTAGAACTTGTAGAACTCCCCGGGGTTCCGGGCGAAGAAGCTGGCGCTGAGGATGGTCTCCGGGGGGTAGTCATATTTCTGATTGTAGAGGCCGTCCACGCTGCGGAAGTCGGGGATGCCGCTTTCGGTGCTGACGCCTGCGCCGCCGAAGAAGACGATGCGCTGGCTTTCGTCGATCCATTTCTGTAAGGTTGCAATGTTATCCATGTTCGTGCCTCCTGTTCTTTGGGATGGTGGTTGGGACGGAATGGGTTATCTGCGGTTGTTGGGTTTGTGATCGCGACGATTCTGGTAAGGATCGGAACCCCTCCGGTCATCCCGGGAGGTGGGACGGCGGTCCCGCTGGTGGTAACGGTCCCGGTTGTCATACCGGCGGTCATCCTGGAAGGCCTGGCGGGTCTGTTCCCGCCAGCGGCGCTCTTCGGCCTCCCGACGGCGGATTTCTTCCCGGCGGCGGTCCATTTCCTCCAGGCGACGGCGTTCCTGCTCTCGGCGCATGGCCTCCTCTTCCCGGCGGCGGGCTTCCTGGATGCGTCTGCGCTCTTCCTCCTCCCGGCGTCGAGCCTCCCGCTGGCGGCGCCGGTCTTCCTCTTCCCGCTGACGGGCTTCCTGACGGCGTCTGCGTTCTTCTTCCTGGATGCGGCGCTGTTCCTGTCGGCGGAGTTCCTGCTCCTCCCGGAGCCGGGCCTGCTCAGCCCGACGGACCTCCTGGGCCTGACGGCGGCGCTCCAGTTCCTCCTGACGGATGCGGTTCTGCTCCTGGCGTCTCAGGTCACGGGCGTGGTGCTGCTGGTCATATTCCAGTTCCTCCTGGATGCGGCGGGCCTCCGCCTGCTGACGCTTGAGCTCCTGCTTGGCCTTGCGGGCTTCCTTCTGCTCCTTGGCCTTTTGGATGACCACCCGGCGGACAAAGCCCACCAGGAAGAGGATGGCGGCCAGGATCAGCAGGATCTGAACGAAGAGATTGCCAAAGACAGCGTTGACGCTGTGAACGAAGGCCATGAAGGGGGAGAAGGGGACGTCGTTGACGGCCACCATGTCCACCTGGGCGTATTCCTGGCCGTCGTAGATGACCGACACGGTACCCAGGGACTGCCCGGCAGAGATGGGGGCGATGGCATTCTTACTGTCCATGTTCAGGCGAAGGTCCAGCTTGGCCTCGTCGAACTGGCCGGGGATCAGGGTCCGGACGGACTCTGCGGGGTGGACCACCACATGGGCGGAGTCGGAGGAGAACTTCACCGGCATTTCTTCCAGATAGGTGTCGGCATCGAGAAGGGTGGCGGTGGAGAAGTTGTTATAGCCCCAGTCCAGAAGCTTGGCAGACTGGGTGAACTGCTTGCGGTCGACCTTGTTGGGGCCGGTCTCGGGATTCTCACAGCCCAGGACCACGGAGCACAGGGTGGTCCCTTTCCGGGTGGCGGCAGAGACCAGGCAGTAGCCTGCCTCGGGGGTGGAGCCAGTCTTGATGCCGATGGTGCCGGGGTAGACGTAGCCGTAGTACTTAAAACGGGTCAGCAGGCCGTTGGTGTTATACAG
>JAFZEB010000184.1 GCA_017560855.1 Ruminiclostridium sp. | reverse complement strand
GTATGTCTGCCTCGTCTTCCTCTATGACACCGTTCCCTACAAGAGCGATGCCCGCATGAAGAAGCTGGCAGGGGCCATCAAGGCCCACGGGCAGGTGGTACAGTTTGCCCGTCAGGCCCAGAACGACCTGGTGGACTGGATCCACCGCCGGTTCAAGGCCCTGGGCCACGACATCGACACGGCAGACGCCCAGTACCTCATCTTCCTCTGCGGGGACCTGATGAACGGTCTCATTTCCGAGATCGGCAAGATTGGGGCCTATGCCAAGAACCGCCGGGTCACCCGGGAGGACATCGACGCCGTGGCCATCCCCATCATTGATGCGGTGGTCTTCCAGATGACCGAGGCCCTCACCCGGAAGCAGTTCGACAAGGCCTTCTCGGTCCTGAACGATCTCCTCCGCCTCCAGCAGGCCCCCATCATGATCCTGGCCGTCCTGGGCAAGCACATCCGTCAGCTCTACTCCGCCCGGATCGCCCTGGAGACCGGCAAGGGGAGCCGTTGGCTCATGGATCTGTGGGGAATGCGGTCCACCTATCCGGCGGATAAGCTCATGGAGGGGGCCCGCCACCACGACCTGGCCTGGTGCAAGCGGGCCATGGCCCGGTGCGCCGAGACCGACCTGGCCATGAAGTCCGTGGCTGGTGCCGACGGCAAGGACCTCCTGCTGAACCTGATGTTGGAACTGGCGGCAGGAGGGAAGCAATGATCAAAATCAAGGAAGCCATTGTGGTGGAAGGCCGCTACGACAAGAACACCCTCTCCCAGCTGGTGGACACCGTCATTCTGGAGACCAACGGCTTTGGAATTTTCAAGGACAAGGAGCAGCTGGCCCTCCTGCGGAAGATCGCCCGGAAGCGGGGGCTCATCGTCCTCACCGACAGTGACGGGGCGGGCTTCGTCATCCGCAATCACCTGAAGGGGGCTATCCCCCAGGACCAGGTGAAGCACGCCTACGTTCCCGACCTCTTCGGCAAGGAAAAGCGGAAGAAGAAGGCAGGAAAGGAAGGCAAGCTGGGGGTGGAGGGCATGCGCCCCGAAGTCCTGGAAAAAGCCCTCCGTCAGGCGGGGGCCACCATCCTGGATGGGGCATCCCAGGCCCAGAGCGGGCCGCCCCTCACCAAGGCCGACCTCTTTGCGGCGGGCCTGTCCGGGGGAGAGGGGAGCAAGGAGAAGCGCCAGGCTCTGCTGAAAAAGCTGGACCTGCCCGAACACCTGACCCCCAATGCCATGCTGCCGGTTCTCTCCGCCCTCTACGACCGGGAGAGTCTGCTGGAGGAAATGCAGAAGCTGTGACTAACACACAATACAGGAAGAGAAAACTGGACAAACATACACTACAATTATTGTGAAGATGAATGCTTTACAACGGGCTTTTCTTCGTGTAAAATAGCTTTAGTAAAAACGAGTCAAAAGGACTCGTATGCATGAAAAATTCAGCTCTCCAAGGGAGCAGTAATATGGAGGAAATCATTATGGCAAAGTTTGTTTGCGGTATCTGCGGTTATGTGCATGAGGGCGACGCAGCCCCCGAGAAGTGCCCCCAGTGCAAGGCTCCCGCTTCCAAGTTCACCGAGCAGGGTGCTGAGCTGAGCTGGGCTGCCGAGCATGTTGTCGGCATCGCTAAGGACGCTCCCGAGGCCATCAAGGAAGACCTGCGCGCCAACTTCATGGGCGAGTGCACCGAGGTCGGCATGTACCTGGCTATGTCCCGTGTGGCTCACCGTGAGGGCTATCCCGAGATCGGTCTGTACTGGGAAAAGGCAGCTTGGGAAGAGGCAGAGCACGCAGCCAAGTTCGCTGAGATGCTGGGCGAGGTCCTGACCGACTCCACCGCCAAGAACCTGGCCATGCGCGTGGAAGCTGAGAACGGCGCAACCATGGGTAAGGTCGAGCTGGCTAAGGCTGCTGAGGCTGCCGGTTACCCCGACATCCGCGACACCGTTATGGAAATGGGTAAGGACGAGGCACGCCACGGCAAGGCACTGGCTGGCCTGCTGAACCGTTACTTCGGCAAGTAATTTGAGAAATGCAAAAAGCTGGTACGTCGTTGGACGTACCAGCTTTTTTATTCGTCATAATGATTCTTCCGGTTTTGCTTGGGTTCCATCTTGTTCCACAGCTTTTCGATCCAGCGGCCGGTGAAGAATTTGTTGAAGAACCGGCCCGTGGGGTCGTTGCCGAAGACCAGCAGGATGACCACCGCCACTGCCAGGGTGTGCAGTGGGGTGAAGCTGGCGGCCAGACCGAAGTGGGAGATGAGCTTCACCGGGAAGGCGTGGAGGAGGTAGACCGCCAGGGTATTCTTGCCCACGGTGCTCATGATGGGGATCTTCCGGTCCAGGTTGGGGGCCAGGACCAGCAGGAAGAAGAACAGCCACAGCAGAGCCAGCACCTGGATGAGGAACTTGGTGAGGATGCCGATACCCAGCTTTTCAAAGGGATGAGAGCCGTAGAAGGCTGCCTTGGGCAGTTGGCAGAAAAAGAGCAGGTAGACCGTGGCTGCCAGGACGCCCAGGGTCAACAGGAGTTGGACGGGACGGTTTCGGAAGGTCCGGATCTCCTGCTCCCAGTCCCGAGCATAGTATCCCAGGGCGAAGAAGGGCAGGAAGGAGAAGAACC
>JAFZEB010000183.1 GCA_017560855.1 Ruminiclostridium sp. | reverse complement strand
GCGTGCTGGATCTCATCTACAACCCTGCCCGCACAGCCTTGATGCAGCAGGCGGAAAAGTTAAATATCCCCTGTCTGGGCGGCCTCTACATGCTGGTGGAGCAGGCCCGCTGCGCCAGCCAGCTCTTCACCGGGCGGACGGTTCCCGCCATTCGACCAAGGAGGCCTACAGCGCCCTGGGCAGCAGGAAAGAGAACCGTATCCTCATCGGTATGCCCGGCTCGGGTAAATCCACTGTGGGCAAGGAGCTGGCCGACCTGCTGGACCGCCCCTTCGTGGACTGCGATGTGGAGATCGAAAAGGCCCTGGGCATGTCCTGCGCCGACTTCATCCTCTCGGCCGGGGAGGCTGCCTTCCGGGCCAAGGAGAGTGAGGTCCTGGCCCAGCTGGGCAAGATGTCCGGCCTGGTCATCGCCACCGGCGGCGGTGCGGTCACCCGGTGGGAGAACTACGCCAACCTCCACCAGAACGGCACCATGATCTTCCTGGAGCGGGAGCTGTCCAAGATCCCCAAGAAGGGCCGCCCCCTGTCTCTCCGGGGAAATCTTCAGGATATGTATACCATTCGCCTGCCCATGTACCGCCGATTTGCGGATATCATCGTCCAGAACGACGGTGACCCCGCCGAGGTGGCCCGGAAAGTGGAGGAAGCCTATGAACATTTTAGTGATTAACGGTCCCAATCTGAATATGTTGGGCATCCGGGAGCCCGACCTCTACGGAAAGTCCGACTACGCCGCCCTGGTGAAACTGGTGGAGGAGACCTGTGCCCGGGAAGGCATCGGCGTGGAGATTTTCCAGTCCAACCACGAGGGTGCCATCGTGGACAAGATCCAGGAGGCCTATGGGAAAAAGGATGGCATCGTCATCAATCCCGCCGCCTATACCCACACCAGCATCGCCATTCTGGACGCCCTGAAGGCGGTTTCCCTTCCTGCGGTAGAGGTCCATATTTCCGATGTGTCCCAGCGGGAGGACTTCCGCCAGGTGTCCTACGCGGGGATGGCCTGTATCAAGACCTACATGGGCCTGGGCCTGGAGGGCTATCGACAGGCTATTCTGTATCTGAAAGAGTACCTAGAGAAAAAATGATTTTTCTTAAATAACAAAAAGAGACGCCGTTAGGCGTCTCTTTTTTTAGTCTTGTGCTTGTTCATCCTGTTGGACTTCCTCTACAGCAGCCCGGACAGCGGCAACGACGAAAGCGGAAAAGGTGCAGTCCTTGTTTTTGATGAGTTCTTCCACCGATGCGATGAGATCATTGGGAAAGCGGATGGTCTTGTTGGTCGTTGGTGGGATAGAAGGGATTTTGAAAGCCATAGCGGCACACCTCGCAGTACAGATGTCTTGCGTTTAGTGTAGCGAGATTCTTTTTAGAAATATGCATTGCAAATGCAATGCATATTCGATATACTACAGCGAGGTGATTGCTTTGGCAAATTACAAAGAAATGTATCTTAGATTGTTCCGGGCAACGGAAGCGGCGATTCGCTGTCTGATCGAGGCACAGCGAGAATGTGAGGAAGACTATCTTGCTTCGCCAGAACCGGAGTTGAAAGTGCTGGAACCGGGGACATTTGCAGAACCAGACAGTGGGGAGCGAAAGGAAAAGAGAAAACGAAAGACAGGATTGCTTTTCGTAGGCTTCGTGTTGGCTTTTTGCCTGGGGAGTGTGGTGGATATGTCCTTCCCGTGGCCAGAACCGGAGCAATGCGTTGTTTGCGGCGGGGAATCGTATGATGCACCTTGCCTGCTGAATGTTGCAACCGGAGAGATGGATGAGATGCAGGGGACCCTGGTGCCGGGGGTATTTCACTTTATCAACTGCGCTGGGATTTGGGGCGCATGGGATTCTGATGCACAATCTTGCCGCGTGGGTCTGACGAAGGGATCGGAGGAAATGAACGGGAGGTTGTTTTGCAAGCGTTGCAGAGAGTTGATCGGGGAGAGGGTCCCGGGAAGCTATGCAGTTCTTGATTTGTCCGATCCGTTAGAGCCGCAGATATACCCTGTGGTATCGGGAGCGGTCTATCATATGTTGGGGCAGACGGTTCTCGTGGAGGACAGAGGAGAGGAAGTTGCACTTTCGGTTTTTCCGACCGAAGTCCCTTTGGAAGCTGCACCGTGGAACGAGATTGCTTGAGACAAATGGGGATATACAATTTGCGCTCTGCTGCATTTTCGATAGACAAAAAAGAGACGCCGTCAGGCGTCTCTTTTTCTGTGTCAAATATGGTATTATGCTTCGATCCGTCTGCGGATGTACAGCTCCAGGAAGTCCACGGTGCCGTCGATACCCAGCATGGAGGAGTTGATGGTCAGGTGGTAGTTGGCGGAGTCGCCCCAGCGGCCGGAGCAGTTCTCGTCGTGATAGGCTCTGCGGCGGCGGTCCTGCTTGGTCATGTAGTCGGCAGCCTCCCGGGCGGAGAAGCCCTGCCGCTCCATAAGGCGATGGATGCGGGTGTCCGGGTCGCCGGAAATGAAGATGGAAATCAGGTTGGGGTTGTCGGCCAGGATGCTCTCAGCACAGCGGCCCACGATGACAAAGGAGTCACCCCGGTTGGACTTGGTCCGCAGACGGGCGGTCTGCAGAGCGGTGACCGAGGCCTCTACAGAATTGCTCACGCCCCGCAAGCTGCGGCTGAAGAAGCGGCTTTTGGGGGCTTCCTCATATTTGCGCAGGGTCTCCTCGTCCAGATTCCGGTCTTTGGCAATCTCGGTGAGGAGGTTGTTGTCATAGAAGGGGATATCAAAGCGCTGAGCCAGTTTTTCGGCGATTTCGTGGCCGCCGCTGCCGGATTCACGGCCAATGGAAATGATAAGCTGCTTCATGGGAACGACCTCCTTGGGCTTTTTTACGTTGTCTATATTATGGCAGAGAATTCCATAAAAAGCAACTAAAAACATGGGCTTACATAAAATTCCCTGGGCGTACACCTGTACGGAAAAATGGAGCGGCGGCAAAAGAAAGCCCCCGCCTTCTTCGTTGACGAAAGGAGGCGGGGGTGCTATGATTTTTATAGAACGGATGTTCTGGTTTGGTCAGTCGCTCTTGGTGGGAATGTAGGGGAGGATGGCGCCTGCCACGGCCTGGATGGGCATGGTCTGCAGGTAGATGCGGCCGGGCCCGGTGACCACCGTGTGGAAGAGTCCTTCGCCGCCGAAGAACATATTCTTGGCCCCGGGAACCGTGCGGATGTCCATGGAGCAGGAGGCATCCATGGCAGCCAGGTAACCGGTGTCCACCACCATGGACTCCCCGGGGAGGAGGTCATACTCCACCACGTGTCCGTCAAACTCGGCAAAGACGATGCCATTGCCGGAAATTTTCTGGAGGATGAAACCCTCGCCGCCGAAGAAACCGGCGCCGAACTTCTTCTGGAAGTGGACGGCGATGTCCACGGTGGACTCAGCCGCCAGGAAGCCCCGCTTCTGGAGGATGAGCTCCCGGCCGGGGCGAATGTGGAAGGGGCGGATGTTGCCCGGGAAGCTGGCGGCAAAAGCGATCATGCCGGGTCCGCCCTGGGCGGTGTAACGGTTCAGGAAGAGGGATTCTCCGGCAAACATACGGCTCAGGGCCTTGCCGATGCCGCCGCCGGAGGAGGTCTCCATCTTCATGTTGGGGGACATCCAGCTCATGCTGCCTCGTTCGGTGATCATGGTCTCGCCGGCCTGAAGCTCGCAGATGACCACGGGCAGGGGAGTGCCTTCGATTCTGTATTCCATATGCAACGCTCCTTTATAAATGGTAAGAGGGCGGATACTTCTAACTTTACTATATCAGAAACACAGGGAGCTGGCAAGGCGGGTTTATCGATTGATGAAGCCCAGACCCACCAGGCAGATGAGGATCCCCACCACTTTGCTCCAGGTGATGGCCTCCCGGTAAAGGAAGAAGCCCACGAAGATAAGAGCCACCGCCAGGAAGGAGCTTTGGACAATGGAGGCGGTGCTGACGGGCCAGCCGGCCTTATAGGCGCAGATCACGCCCATTTCAAGGCCCACCACCGCCAGACCCAAAAGGACCGGGGCCCAGTTCATGTGGGCGTATTCCTTCAGAAGACTGGCGTTCTTGTTGAGCAGACAGAACAAGGTGGCTGATGCAGCTGCGCCCACCAGGTAGGTGACGGTCAGGGAAGCCAGAGGGTTCATGGCAGCCGGTAGGGACTTGGCGCAGATATGATAGACCACGTTGGACAGGACCACCAGG
>JAFZEB010000182.1 GCA_017560855.1 Ruminiclostridium sp. | reverse complement strand
TCTGCTTTTTTCTATCCCGTTCTGTAGGGCCGCACAATCTCCTTGGCTCTCCCAAAGGGAGAGCCAAGGGGGGATCGTCCCAACTTCCGTTTCCCTCTCCCAATTCCCCAATTTCTCATCCATATTCCCCACTTTTTTGTGCGAAAACGCTTTTTCTCATTGAAGTATAGTCCCGATACTGGTATAATGACAGGTACCAAAGAAGCTGTGACCCCGAAAGAGGACCCATCTATGTGTTTTGACGACCCCATCTATCTGGATCAGATGGCCTTTGACGACCTGATCTCAGACACTGAACAACACAGAATATGCTGGATGCACCACGACATACTCTCGGACACCAGGATCGCCCGGATGTTCCACCAGTATGCCGGCAGCGGTGATGCCCATCTGGCAGACTGGACCTCCATGGCCTGGGTGGCCGCCGGCCGCCAGGAGGGGAGCTTCTACCTTTTATTCAAATGGTATGCTGATTTTTATGGTCCCCCGGAAGGGGGAGACCTGTACTACTTTGAGGCCGGCCGCCGCGGAACGGAGGAGATCCGTGTCCGAAAGGTGGAGACGCCCTTCCTCCAGGAACTGGGCCGTCAAGGCCTTACCCTCTGGCAGTCCATGCTGAGTAAGGTCAGTGAGAACGCCATCGACTTCTTCGGGGAGAATGAGTTCGAGTTTAGCCAGATCGGCCGCATCCTGGCCCTGCTGGATGAGAACCCCGGCCAGGAGCTGGAGGCCTTTGACTGGTACTTCGACCGGGAGACTGACAGCGAAAAGTCCGCCCACTGCGCCACCGTGGCCGCCTTCTTCCGGTCGGTCCAGGCGGTGGAGGAGATCGTCTACCGGGTGGTGGAGACCGACGGCAGGGAATATGCCGTCCACCATATGCACACCGGGGACTTTCTGTCCATCCTGAACTTCATCTCTGCTGCCATCGACACCCGGCGGCTCACCGAACTGGCTGACCTCTTCCAGGAGCTGGCCGACAGCTTCTGCTATGAGCCCGGAAAGGCCCCCCACCTGGGGATGAATGTGGGCCGGTCCCTGAAGAACCTCACCGAGCTGGGCCGCATCCGCTGGCTGCGCATCGAGGGCCAGGGCCGCCAGAAGCTCCTGCGGGAGCTCTACTGCCGCCGGGCCCCCCGGACGGCCTGGGAGGTCTTCCACCGCTGGCAGGGGGATCTGTATTTCACCGTTCTCCAGACCTCGCCCATCCGGGGGCTGGACCGGGGCGTGTACCTGCTCAGCCGGTTTGAGGACCGGCGGGGGATGGATGTCACCGACCTCTTCTGGTTGGAGAACATCGCCGGGGGAGCCGTTCACCGGTGTGAAGGAGAATTTTTTGAGGAACTGCTGGATATGCTCGTCCGGGAACCCTGCCGGGGCATCGCCCTCCACGGAGGCCGCCGCCGGTCGGAGGACCTGCTGGCCACCTACCACGACCTGCTGAAGGAGGCCTTCTATAAGGTCCACCGTGGGTTCATCCAGCGCAGAGCATCGGAAAAGGAAAAGATCTATTGACCGGTTGGGGAGACCCGAGCCGGGATAAGAATGGAGGTTATCCTATGGAGTTTGTGAAACTGCGTATCGAAGAAGAGGTGGCCATCGTCACCATCGACCGCCCCAAGAGCATGAACGCCCTGAACAACCAGGTCTACCAGGAGATCATTGCGACTCTGGAAACCGTGGAGAAGATGGACGACGTGAAGGTGGTCATCCTCACTGGTGCCGGTCAGAAGGCCTTTGCCGCCGGTGCGGACATCGCCCAGATGGTCAATCAGGACGCCATGGAGGGCCGCTATCTGGGCGGTCTGTGCCACCGCTCCGCCTACCTGCTGGAGAACATGCGTCAGGTCACCATTGCCGCCGTCAACGGCTTTGCCCTGGGGGGCGGCTGCGAGCTCACCCTGGCCTGCGACATCCGCATTGCTGCTGAGAACGCCCGGTTCGCCCTGCCCGAGGTGGGTCTGGGCATCATCCCCGGCGGCGGCGGCACCCAGCGTCTGAGCCGCATCATCGGTGTGGGCCGGGCCAAGGAGCTCATCTTCACCTGCGACCAGGTGGATGCCCAGGAGGCCTATCGCCTGGGTCTGGCCAACCATGTGGTCCCCCTGGAGGAGCTGATGGATTACGCCATGGCCATGGCAAAGAAGATCGCCTCCAAGGCCAGCTATGCCGTGTCCGTGGCCAAGGCGGCCATCAACACCAGCGAGAATGTGGACCTGCCCAGCGGCTGCGCCCGGGAGCAGGACCTGCTGGGTCTTCTCTTTGCCACCCACGACAAGAAGGAGGGCATGACCGCCTTCCTGGAACGCCGCAAGCCCAATTTTACCGATTTCTAAAGCCATTCGAAAAAGGCGAAGCCTTTTCCGAATGTGTGGGATTGCGGCCTGCTGCGCGCGCCCTATGGGCACACTAACAGGCCGAGAAGTGTTTTCCGACACGCACATGTCGCGCCGGAAAACGGACTGCATTTATTTCGCCGCTGCGGCGGCGAAACTCTGCGAGGCCCATTTTACGGACACCCGTGAAAAGGTTACAAATTCGTTAAAATGCCCATGGGCAGAGTGACCAAGAGGAAAAATCCTTGTGTGCCAATGGTTTTACCTGTTTTTATCAGGCTGGACTGGAAAAGTTCAGCCTGATTTTTTGTGCATGATTACGAAAAAACTTGAAATATTTACGATTTGGTTACAAAATCAAACGATTTGATAACAATAAAGCCAAAGAAGTGTTACAAATGGAAACGAAAGTTTGTTGGGATGTAACAAAGATTTGTGCGTCAGGCCTGTTTTTCGGTCCGTTTCGGGAATTTGAAAGGACTCCGACTCCTGTGTTATAATCCTGAGGCAAGC
>JAFZEB010000181.1 GCA_017560855.1 Ruminiclostridium sp. | reverse complement strand
CTTTCCCGGGTCCTGGCCTACCTGACCGGCCTGGAGAGGATCCACCGGGTCAACGCCTGGTGCGCCGCTGACAACATCGGCTCCCGGCGGGTCATGGAGAAATGCGGCATGATCCTCACCCGGAGCGAACCCCATGGGCTGACCGTCCATGGAAGGTCCTATGACAAACTTCACTTTTCATACGAGGAAACCACATGAACATCAAACAAACAGCCATCGCCCTGCGGGATGGCTATGTATCCCGGCAGGTCCGTCAGGCCAAACTCCCGGACTTTCCCCCCGCTCCCATCCGCCGGGTGCGCCTGACCTTTCTGGGCCGGGTCCAGAAGGTGGGCTTCCGCCAGGAAGTCACCGAACTGGCCCAGCGGCTGAACCTCACCGGGTTCTGCCAAAACCACCCCAACGGCGCGGTCCTGGCAGAGATCCAGGGGCCATCCAACCGGATCGAATATCTCATCGCCTTCATGAACTCCCTGAAACGCATCCAGATCCTGGAACTTCACCGGCAAAGCCTGCCCCTTTCTCCTTCGGAAGAGGGCTTTGTCCAGCAGGAATCACCACAGAATGGAGGCTCAACCATGGCACCCACCTTTGAAATCGAACGAAAATTTCTGATACAATACCCGGATGTCACCCTTCTGGAATCCTGGCCGGGAATGACCCGGTTTGAAATGGTCCAGACCTACCTTCTGTCCGCCCCCGGAGACGAGATTCGGGTCCGTCAGCGGACAGAAAACGGGGGTTCCCAGTGGTTCCACACCGTCAAGCGGGGCGAGGGGATCAAGCGCCAGGAGGAGGAGCGGGAGATTTCCCGCGAAGAATACCAGGCCCTCCTTGCCCAGGCAGATCCCACCAAGCGTGTCCTTCACAAGACCCGATACTGTCTGCCTTACCGGGGCAAACTTCTGGAGGTGGACCTCTATCCCTTCTGGCAGGATCAGGCCGTTCTGGAAGTGGAGTTGGAACATGAGGACGACCTCATCTCCATCCCGCCGGAACTCACCGTTCTCCGGGAGGTCACCGGAGATTCCGCCTATAAAAATGCCGTCCTGGCCAAAACAGACAAGGAGGTTCCCCTGTGAGCCTGAAAACACGCATCCTTCCCCTCCTGCTGGCCCTGAGCCTCTGCCTGCCTGTGGCTGCGGGAGCCACCCAGACGGTGGGCGTTACCCTGGACGGCCAGGCCGTGGCCTTTGACGACACCTACGGCTACCCATTTATTGACCAAGCCGGTCGTACCCAGGTCCCCTTCCGTGTGACCCTGGAGTCCTTCGGCTGTGAAGTCTCCTGGGACAACGACACCCGCACTGCCATCGCAGAAAAAGACGGCACCGTGGTGGAGGTCCCCATCGGCCAGGCCTACATTCTGGAAAACGGTCGGCAGGTCCCCATTGACACCACCTCCCTGATCCACAACGACCGCACCTATCTGCCCATTCGTGCCGTGCTGGAGGCCTTTGGGGCTTACGTCACCTGGGACCAGGAGAACCGACAGGTGGTGGCCACCACGGGTTCTCCCCTGGTTCGGGTCCACTTTATCGAGGTGGGCCAGGGGGATGCCACCCTGGTGGATGCCGGGGAACTGGAGGTCCTCATCGACGGGGGCACCAACAAGGCCGGTCCCCGGCTGGTGGAGTATCTCACCGGCCATGTGGACGGCATTCTGGACTACGTCATCGCCACCCACCCGGACCATGACCACATCGGGGGACTGGACGACGTGCTGGCTGCCTTCCAGGTGGGGGAGATCATCGACAGCGGCTACACCAACACCACCCAGAGCTGGGTGGACTACTGGGCCGCCGTGGAGGCCGAGCCCGACTGTTTCCTGTCCTTTGACGAGGACCGGATCATCCCCCTGAACGAAACGGCCTACCTGGAAGTCATAGAAACCGGAGACCACTGGACCACCTCCAACGACAGCAGTGTCATCGCCCAGCTGGTCTGCGGAGAGGTGACCGCCCTCTTTACCGGGGACATGACCGCCACGGCAGAACGGGAGTCTCTCTCCCTCTTCCGGGACGTGGACGTTCTGAAAGTGGGACATCACGGCTCCAAGTCCTCCACCAGCCAGGAGTTTTTGGAGGTCATCCGCCCGGAATATGCCGTGGCCTCCTATAAGCAGGGCAACACCTACGGCCACCCCACAGCCGTGGTCCTCCAGCGGCTCTTTGACTTCGGCACCACCGTCTACGGCACCGGAAAGAGCGGCACCGTGGTCCTCACCACCAACGGACTGGCCTACTCCTTCAACACCGATATGGCACTAACCATTGCAGACGCAGGAAATTGATTTCCAGTTTTTGGCATTTTAACCAAGAAAGCCTCCCCCTTCGGTCACCCCGGAGGAACCGGTGGCTTTCTTTTTTACCCTTTTCGCGTTCCAAATATTTCCATTTCGCTATTTTTCCTCTGATTGGTCTAATTTTCTGCGCAATCACCCCACCCTCTTCCTTCTTTTCCACCAACTTTCATCTATTGTAAAAATTACCAAATCGGCAAATAAATGGTTGCCATTTACAGGGCGAGGTTCTATAATAAGGGTAAATTGGATATTCCTTCCACACACAAGAGAAAAGAGGTCATCGTATGCATTACAAGTATCTGCTGGATATCGCTCTGATCTTACTGTTTACCAAATTTCTGGGCCTCATCTTCCAGCGGCTCCACATGCCGCAAGTGGTTGGCTCCCTGATCGCCGGTCTGCTCCTGGGCCCTGCTGTTCTGCATCTTGTTGTTGAGACCGCATTTTTGGAGACCACCGCCAGCCTGGGTGTCATCCTGCTGATGTTCATTGCCGGCCTGGAAACCGACATCAACGAACTGAAAAGCTGCGGTAAGGCAGCCACCATCATCGCCGTGGCCGGTGTTCTGGTCCCTCTGGCAGGTGGCTACCTGGTGGGCACCTACTTCTTCCCGAATGCCCTTTCCATTGAAAACATCTTCCTGGGCATCGTCCTCACTGCCACCTCTGTGAGCATCACCGTAGAAACCCTTCGGGAGATGGGCAAGCTGAGAGGTCCCGTGGGCAGCGCCATCCTGGGCGCCGCCATCATCGACGAT
>JAFZEB010000180.1 GCA_017560855.1 Ruminiclostridium sp. | reverse complement strand
CGGTTGGCCACTTCCCTGCGAAGGGAGGTGATGCTGTATGGGAGATTTCGGGAAACAATTCCTGAGAACTATCGTGTGTATGATCGTATTGATCTACATACTCACCATAAAAGCGTGTTGACCGCTTGGCTGGCACCCAAACGGTCAACATAAGTAACATTATGACTTGACGAAAGGGCCAACTGCTTTGCAACAGAGCCTTTTTCTGCTTTCATGATACCACCCCGCCCTGGGTTTGTCAAGGTGACAGCCCAGGGCGGGATTTTCTCATTTCAGCTCCAATCCCACCGGGCAGTGATCGCTGCCCAGAATGTCGGGGTAGATCTTGGCATCCGTCACCCGCTCCATCAGGCGGTTGGACACGATGAAGTAGTCGATCCGCCACCCTGCGTTCTTGGCACGGGCCTGGAACCGGTAGCTCCACCAGGAGTAGGCTCCCTCAAGGTCAGGATGCAGGGCCCGGAAGGTGTCGGTGAAGCCTGCCCCCAGCAGCTCGGTCATCTTGGCCCGCTCCTCGTCGGTGAAGCCGGCGTTCTTCCGGTTGGTCTTGGGGTTCTTCAGGTCGATCTCGTTATGGGCCACGTTCAGGTCACCGCAGAGGATGACCGGCTTGGTCTCGTCCAGCTTCTGCAGATAGGCCCGGAAGGCGTCCTCCCAGGTCATCCGGTAGTCCAGCCGCTTCAGGCCGTCCTGGGAGTTGGGGGTGTAGCAGCACACCAGGAAGAAGTCGGGGTACTCGGCGGTGATGACCCGGCCCTCGTGATCGTGCTCCTCAATATTTAAGCCGTAGGTCACGGACAGGGGCTCTTCCTTGGTGAAGACCGCCACCCCGGAGTAGCCCTTCTTCTCGGCGCTGTTCCAGAACTGGTGGTAGCCGGGCAGTTCAATGCCGTCGGCCTGACCGGCGTGGTGCTGGAGCTTGGTCTCCTGGAGGCAGAAGATATCCGCATCCAAAGCCTGGAAGGATTCCATAAAGTCCTTCTTCAGGCAGGCCCGCAGGCCGTTGACGTTCCAGGAAATGAGTTTCATAGGGGGTGTGCACCTCCATTCATGTAGTGAAAAGCGCGCCGGCGGGGCTTCCCGTCGGCGCGCTTGCGTTTGAGTCGTTGCGAGATTACTTGTTCTCGAACTCCAGGATCTTGTCGGCCACGGGGTCCAGATAGTTCTTCTCCAGGTTCTCCACGCTGCCGCTGTCCATAGCCTGAGCCATAGCGGGGTCCATGGGGATCTGAGCCAGGATCTTCACGCCCAGGTCGCCAGCCACCTGCTCCAGGTTGGACTTGCCGAAGATATAGTGCTTCTCGCCGCAGTTGCCGCACTCGAAGTAGCTGTAGTTCTCCACAACGCCGACGATGGGCTTGCTCATCATCTCAGCCATACGGACAGCCTTGGTGACGATCAGGGAGACCAGGTCCTGGGGAGAGGTGACAACGACAATGCCGTCCACGGGGATGGACTGGTAGACGGTCAGGGGCACGTCGCCGGTTCCGGGGGGCATGTCGATGAACAGGTAGTCCAGCTCGCCCCACAGGACGTCGGACCAGAACTGCTTGACCACGCCGCCGATCAGGCTGCCGCGCCAGACAACGGGATCGCCGGGGTTCTCCAGCAGCAGGTTCAGGGACATGACCTTGATGCCTTCCAGGGTCAGCTCGGGCAGGATGTTTTCGCCGTCACCCACTGCACGGGTGTTCAGGCCGAAAGCCTTGGGGATGGAGGGGCCGGTGATGTCGGCGTCCATGATGCCCACCTTGTAGCCCTTCTTTGCCATGGCAACTGCCAGGTTGGAGGTGACGGAGGACTTGCCGACGCCGCCCTTACCGGACATGATGGCGTAAACGTGCTTGATGGAGGAGTGCTTGTTCAGGGGTGCGATGAGGTCCTTCTCTTCCACGTGGGAGCAGCTGGAGCCGCAAGTGCTGCAGTCATGGGTACATGCTTCAGACATATTGAATACTTCCTTTCGCAAATAGTGTAGATTGTATGATGATTAAGGCAAAAGCCTTAGGGTCAACAGGGTCAGTCGTAATCGTAGATGCCGCCGCCGATGAACTCACGAATGAGGGAGTCGGGACGGACCAGGGCGGGGTCGACGGGGGTGAAGTGGTCGAAGGCCCTGCACAGGTCCAGCAGTTCGGTCCGGCGGGCGTTCTCCTGGGGGACGGCCTCCATAAGGGGTTCGGCGTAATGACGCATGACGGAGACCTCGTAGGCCAGGGAGGAGTCAAACTTGTAGTGGGCACGGTCCTTAAAGGGAGAAATATAGAGCTTCTCGCCCCGGCGGACGTTGGCCCACATATCCATGGTCTCCGGCACGGAGGTGCCCCGGAAGTTGTGGTCCCGGACGGACCGGCGGCACAGGCGCATCCAGGTCCGCTTGAAGATCAGGTCCTGGCCGTCCAGCACGTCGGAACGGGCGGAGATATACAGGCAGGCGGCCTGGGGGAACCGACCGGCGCAGTCATCGTTCAGGGCGTGGATGCCCTCGAAGATGGCCACCTCGTTCTTGCCCAGGCGGAGAGGCGTGCCCATGTGGGTCATGCGCATCTGACGGGCAAACTCGAACTTGGGCACCATGATGGGTTCGCCCTTGGACAGCAGAGAGAAGTGATGGCGCAGGAGGTCCATGTCCATGCACTCGGGGGACTCAAAGTCCAGCGTGCCGTCGGCGGTGCGGGGTGCGGTCTTGGGGTTGAGAGTCTTGAAGTAGTTGTCCATGGAGATGGTGTGGGAGCGAACGCCCCGCTTCTCCAGTTCTTCCTTGATCTTCAAAGCGGTGGTGGTCTTGCCGGAGCCGGAGGGGCCAGACAGCAGGACGATGGGGCTGTGCTTCAGGTTGTTCAGGATGACATCGGCCGCTGCGCTCACCTTGGCGGCGTACTGGGCATCGGTCTCCTCCAGAAAACCCTTTACGTCCTGGTCGATTCTTCGGTTGATCTCTCTGAGCTGATAGCCCATGGTCTCGTCACAGGTAGGGATGGTTGGAACCATAATACAGCCTCCTTTCGGGCACTTCAAGGGATAAGGTCACATAGTCACCAGGACCAGGCGGTTTTCTCCTCCACAATGTCCTGGATGGTTTTGATGTACTCCTGGGGATACTTGGGGTTGGCCATCCGCTGGACGGTGCCGCCTCCCACGTTCTTGGTCACGCCGCCTGCTCCCAGGGACAGGACGGTGTGGAGCTCCTCCATCATGCAGATATTATACTCATTCACATAGCCGGGTTTGCACCAGCCAACGTTTTCGAAGGAGCCGGACATAAATTTCTGCCGGTAGAGGTAGTAGGGCTCATACCCGGCCTGTTCCAGGGCCTGCCAGGCATAGGCCAGCATGTTGGCCACATCCTCGCCGCTGGGCAGGACCACTTCCTCCTGACGGAGGCGGGCTCCCTTCTTCAGGGCCAGGGTGTGGACGGTGATATTTTCCGGGTCCATGGCGATG
>JAFZEB010000179.1 GCA_017560855.1 Ruminiclostridium sp. | reverse complement strand
GGCTTCCGAGGATGCCGCTTCCGAGGCCGCTCAGACCTTCGCCAACATCATCGTTGTCAAGGAAGGCAGCGAGGAGAACGCAGCTGTCCTGGCTCTGATCGAGGCTCTGCAGTCCGACGCAGTCCGTGAGTTCATCGAGACCACCTACAACGGCTCCGTCGTGGCCATGTTCTAATTTCATATTTGGACATAACAGAGAAGGAGAAGCACACGCTTCTCCTTCTTTATTATGTCCCTGCATTTCTTGACACGGTATACACATGTCATTATAATACAAAGTATCTATAAGGAGAATGTTCGGTTCCCTTAATTCGGAACATCTCTGTTGGAAGGAGTATTGTTATGAAGAACTGGAAAAAGATCCTCTGCCTGACTCTTGTCCTGGCTATGTGCACCACCGTTGGTGCCGTGGCAGCCAGCAAACTGGTGGTGATCAGCGCTTACCTGAACCACGGCATCACCATCACCTATGACGGTGAAGTTCAGACCATGTACGATGCCAACGGCAACCGTGTGATCCCCATCACCTTCAACGGCACCACCTACCTGCCCGTCCGTGCTGTCAGCAATATGATGGATGTCGATGTGGAATGGGACGCCGCCAACAACACTGTTGTGCTGGGTGATGCCCCTGTGAAGCCCTATGAGCTCAAGCGCGGCACCCTGTATGACGGCACCGAAGCAAAGAGCTTCACCGTGGCCGGTCAGAACCAGACCGTCGGCTTCAAGCTCCTGGGCCGCTCCATCAGCAGCGACTCTTACGCCCTGTTCGCCGTCAACGGCAAGGATACCCTGAGCTTTGACGTAGGCCACGTGGACGGCACCGGTACCGCTCTGCTGGACCTGGCCATCTTCCTGGACGACCAGTACGTAAAGACCTATGACATCACCGCCACCCAGGGCATCAAGCACATCGACATCGACCTGGATGGTGCCAGCGTGGTCAAACTGCAGTTCGTGGGCGAGGCCGGCTATTTCAGCGGCGAATACGGTTTCTTCAACCTGGAACTGAAATAATTTCTTACCACTCAAAAAAAGAAGGAGAAGCACACGCTTCTCCTTCTTTTTTCTTATCCAACAGCCTTGCCCAAAGCCGCGCCGGCGATGCACAGGACCACACTCAAGACGGCATACAGGGTGAACATCCCCCACCGCCCCTCCTCCAGCAGGGTCAAAGACTCCAGGGAGAAGGTGGAAAAGGTGGTGAAGCCCCCGCAGAAGCCCACCTTCAGCAGGAGGACCAGGTTAGGGTCCATGCTGCTGGGACCATTGGCCTTCTGGGCGATGAGACCAATGAGGAAGGACCCCAGCAGGTTGATGGTCAGAGTGGCCAAAGGAAAGGCCCCTCGCTGGAGGATGGGAAGCATTCCCATCAGATAGCGGCAAATGGCCCCGGCACCCCCGCCCAGACCCACAAAAATACAGTTGGAAAGCATGAAACTCCTCCCGAAAACAGGTTAAAAACAGGATACCACATCATCTGTCAGAGAACAAGGCCGTCTCCCCCTCCTGTTTGTCCATTTCTCCCATTGACAGATTGGCACGTTGCAGATACCATAACTTAGTTAGATTTCGAACAACTTTTCACATACACAGCATCACGCAAACGGGAGGAACCCAATGGAAAACAAACCCCAAAACACACCTCTGACGGAAAACAAAATGGGCGTCATGCCCGTGGGCAAGCTCCTGGTGAGCATGTCCGTCCCCATGATGATCTCCATGCTGGTCCAGGCTCTGTACAACATCGTGGACAGCATCTTCGTGGCCCAGATCAGCGAGAACGCCCTGTCGGCCGTCTCCCTGGCCTTTCCCCTCCAGACTCTGATGATCGCCGTGGCCGGCGGCACTGGCGTGGGTGTCAACGCCCTGGTCTCCCGTGCTCTGGGTGCTAAGGATCAGGACACCGCCGACCGAACCGCTAACATCGGTATCCTGCTGGCCCTGTGCTCCTATGCAGTCTTTGCCATCCTGGGCGCTCTGCTGGTGGGTCCCTTCTTCCGGTTCCAGACCGACGTGGCTGAGATCGTCACCTACGGCATCGACTACGGCCACATCTGCGTGTGCGCCTCCCTGGGTATTTTCGTCCAGATCACCATGGAACGTCTGCTTCAATCCACCGGACGGGCCAAGCTCTCCATGGTCACCCAGCTCTCCGGCGCCATCATCAACCTGATCCTGGACCCCATCCTCATCTTCGGTCTCTTCGGCCTGCCCGCTCTGGGTGTGGCCGGTGCCGCCCTGGCCACCGTCATCGGTCAGTGGATCGCCGCCACCATCGGCCTGATGCTGAACCTGAAGAAGAACCCTGAGATCCACCTGGGCCTGAGCCGGATGAAGTTCCACGGCCCCACGGTGAAGGCCATCTATCACATCGGCATTCCCTCCATCCTCATGCAGTGCGTGGGCTCCGTGATGGTCTTCCTGTTTAACCGCATCCTCCTGTCCTTCACCACCACCGCCACCGCTGTGTTCGGTGCTTACTTCAAGCTCCAGAGCTTCATCTTCATGCCCATCTTCGGCCTGAACAGCGGTATGGTCCCCATCGTGTCCTTCAACTTCGGCGCCCGAAAGCCCGACCGTCTGAAGAAGACCATCAAGCTGTCCATCTTTATCGCTATGGGCATCATGGCGGCAGGTACCGCCGTCTTCGAACTGATCCCCGCCACCCTGCTGGGCATGTTCAACCCCTCTGCCGAAATGCTGGCCATCGGCGTGCCCGCTCTGCGGATCATCGCCCTCCACTTCATCCTGGCCGGTTTCTGCATTCCGGTCATCTCCGTGTGCCAGGCCATCGGCAACCCCTTCTACAGCCTGATCTGCTCGGTGTGCCGCCAGATCGTGGTGCTGCTGCCCGCCGCCTTCCTGCTGGCCCAGACCGGCAACCTGAACCTGGTGTGGCTGGCCTTCCCCATTGCAGAGATCATGTCTCTGACCATGGCCACCATCTTCCTGCGCAAGACCATGCGCCGGGCCAACCGGATCATGTCCGGGGAATCTCCCATGTAACACAGAAAAAGAGCGATCCGATTTCGGATCGCTCTTTTTGCTTCACTTCAAGTTACAGCTTCTGGAACATACGGACGGCCATGATGAGGGCCTGCTCACGGGAGGCGTTGGCATAGCCGATGGCCTCTTCGTAGGTGGTCAGGTTCCGGGGGCCGAAGGTGGTGTCGGTGAGACCCTTGATGACCCCGTTCTTCACCATGAAGTACACAGAGGGCTTGGCGTAGCCGCTGATGTACTGGTCGTCAGAGAATTTCTTGGTACCGGAGGAATCCAGCTTGAACTGACCGTCGTTGGCCAGGGTCCAGCCGGGCAGGTTCAGGGACTTGTACACACGGGTCAGCATGGTGGCCAGCTGCTCCCGGCTGATGAGGGTGTAGGGATCGAAGGTAGTGGCAGAGGTGCCGTTGGTGATGCCCAGCTTGTAGGCCTTCTTCACAGCATCGGAGCTGGTGTCCACGAAGGGGGAGGACAGGGAAGCCGCATTGAGGACCGGGCCGCCCATCTGCTCATAGAGCTGGACCGCCACAGCGCAGAACTCGGCGCGGGTGATGTCCTTGGTCAGGTCCTTGTTCTGGAGTTCCGGAGGAATCAGGGCGTTGAAGATCTCCTCCTGGGTGGCATCTCCCATGGCCTCGTCCTCGAACCAGTCGGACCAGTCGCTCTCTTCCTCATAGACCAGGGCGGCCAGAACGGGATAGCCGTCGTTGACACCGTTGGCGTCCTCCCGGAATGCATTGCCCATCTGCTGGGCAAAGGCGGGGGCCTTCATGTAGCCGGTGGACAAAAGAGAGCTTTCTGTCAGATAAGATGCATTGCCGTCAGCCACTAAGTTGTCTGTGTAGGCATTGTTCGCATGGAGGTTTTTGAAGTT
>JAFZEB010000004.1 GCA_017560855.1 Ruminiclostridium sp. | reverse complement strand
GCTATCATAAAATCGTCATCATGGCGGATGCGGACGTGGACGGTGCCCACATTCGTACCCTGCTTTTGACTTTCTTCTTCCGCTTCATGCGCCCCCTCATCGAGCAGGGCTATGTCTATTCCGCAGTGCCCCCCCTGTATAAGCTCACCCGGGGCAAGACCGTTCGGGTGGCCTTCTCCGACGAAGAGCGTGACCGGGTCTCTGCCGAGATGCGCGGGGAAAACCCCAACGCCAAGGTGGAGATCAGCCGCTTCAAGGGTCTGGGTGAGATGGACTCCCACGAGCTGTGGGACACCACCATGAACCCCGAGACCCGTACCCTCCGCCGGATCACCCTGGCCGATGCCGTGAAGGCCGACGAGATCTTCACCATCCTCATGGGCGAGAAGGTGGAACCCCGTAAGGAATTTATCGAGCAGAATGCCAAGTACGTGGTCAATCTCGACATCTAAAGATAGACTTTTGGAATGGGTCTTATCCAACGTAGTGCTATGACCTACGTTTCGGGCGATTCGTGAATCGCCCCTACGACCCGTAACGTCCGTTTTTGTAGGGGCGCTTCACGAAGCGCCCGCCGACAAAGGATACCCTATGACAATCACATCCATCCTCTTCCTCATCGCGGCGGCATTGATCCCGCCTTTTGTCCTGCTGCTGGTGATCTACCGCATGGATAAGATCGAGCAGGAGCCCCCGGGCATGCTCATGGGTCTCTTCTTCAAAGGCCTGCTGGGCATGTTCCCCATCCTGATTTTGGAGATCTTAGCCTCCCAATTCGTGGACTTTTTCCCCTGGAGCTATCTGGGCTACCTCTTCCTGTCCTACTTCTGCATCCCCGGCTTTATTGAAGAGGGGGTCAAATACCGGATTTTGAAGAAAAACACCTGGAACGACCCCAACTTTAACTTCCGCTTCGATGCCGTGGTCTATTCGGTCTTCGTCTCCTTAGGCTTTGCTGCCGTGGAGAACGTGATGTATGTTCTGAACCATGGCTTCTCCACCGCCGTCCTCCGGGCCATCTTCTCCATTCCCGGTCACGCCATGTTCGGTGTGGTCATGGGCGTGGGCTTTGGCACCGCCAAGTGGATGGAAACCCTGGGCCAGAGACAGCAGGCCCAGAGCCTTCTGAAAAGATCCTGGCTCACTGCCGCCGTCCTCCACGGGTTCTATGACTTCCTGCTGGTGGGCTTCGGCTGGGTCTTCTACCCCTACTTCATCGGGTTGGTGATCTATGTGGTCCGACTGCTGAAGAAGAGTGCCAGAGAAGACGGACCACTGAGTTTTGGATAACCCCAAAGCCTCCCCTTTCGAGGGGAGGTGCCCCGAAGGGGCGGAGGGGTGTGATCGTTACGATAAAACTGTCGTACCGGTACGACAATTTTACTGCAAGGATAGCACCCCTCAGGCTGCTTCGCATCCAGCTCCCCTATCAAGGGGAGCCTTGAGTTGTAACAACCCTGCAACGATCCTGTAAAGGAGCTACGATACTATGAGCAAGAACAAAGATTACAGACCGGAGGACATCGCATTCCCCAATCAGGTGATCGTGGAATCCGAGCTGGTCAAGGAGATGAAGGACAGCTACATCGACTATGCCATGTCCGTCATTGTTGGCCGTGCCCTGCCCGATGTCCGGGACGGTCTGAAGCCTGTCCACCGCCGCATCCTCTACACCATGTACGAGAGCGGCCTGACCTCCGATAAGCCCTTTAAGAAGTCCGCCACCTGTGTCGGTGACGTGCTGGGTAAGTACCACCCCCATGGCGACGCCTCTGTCTACGACGCCATGGTCCGTCTGGCCCAGAACTTCTCCATGCGCTACACTCTAGTGGATGGCCACGGCAACTTCGGTGACGTGGACGGCAACCCCCCTGCCGCCTACCGTTACACCGAGGCCCGCATGTCCAAGATCTCCAACGAGATGCTCCGGGACATCGACAAGGAGACCGTCAACTGGACCCCCAACTTTGATGAAAGCCGCAAGGAGCCCAAGGTCCTGCCCTCCCGCTTCCCCAACCTGCTGGTGAACGGTTCCTCCGGCATCGCCGTGGGTATGGCCACCAACATTCCTCCCCACAACCTGGGGGAGGTCATTGACGCCGCCGTCTGCGTGCTGGACAATCCCGAGGCTGACCTGGCCGACCTGATGCAGCATGTGAAAGGTCCCGACTTCCCCACCAAGGGCATCATCATGGGCCGTTCCGGTATCCGCTCTGCCTATGCCACCGGCCGGGGCAAGATCACCGTCCGGGCCAAGACCGAGTTCGAGGAGTATGGCCGCAACGGGGACCGGACCCGCATCATCGTCACCGAGCTCCCCTATCAGGTGAACAAGCGTATGCTCATCACCGCCATCGCCGACCAGGTGAAGGAAAGGCGGCTGGAGGGTATCTCTGACCTGCGTGACGAGTCTGACCGCAACGGTATGCGCATCGTCATCGAGCTCAAGCACGACGCCAACCCCCAGGTGGTCCTGAACCACCTGCTCACCCAGACCCAGCTTCAGACCACCTTCGCCGTAAATATGCTGGCCCTGGTAAACAACCAGTCCCAGCCCAAGATCCTCTCCCTGCGGCACATTCTGGACGAGTATCTGACCTTCCAGGAGGAGGTCATCACCCGCCGGACCGAGTTTGAAAAGCGCAAGGCCGAGGAGCGGGCCCATCTGCTGAAAGGTCTGCTCATTGCCCAGGACAACATCGACGAGGTCATCCAGATCATCCGCTCCAGCTACGACAACGCCAAGGAGCGGCTCATGGAACGGTTCGACCTGGACGAGGTCCAGGCTCAGGCCATCTGCGACATGAGATTGATCGCCCTCCAGGGTCTGAACCGGGAAAAGCTCCAGAAGGAGTTCGACGAGCTTCAGGAGAAGATCGCCTGGTTCCTGGAACTGCTGTCCGACCGGACCAAGCTCATCGGTGTTCTGAAGGAAGAGCTGCTGGAGATTCGGGAAAAGTACGCCGACGACCGTCAGACCGAGATCCAGGATGTGGAGGACGAGATCGACATCGAGGACCTCATCGAGGAGGAGGAGTGCGTCTTCACCCTCACCGCTGCCGGTTACATGAAGCG
>JAFZEB010000178.1 GCA_017560855.1 Ruminiclostridium sp. | reverse complement strand
TTTAACGACAGCGAGTTGGTGTTGATTGTAACGAGGGTCCACCCGTTCCCATTCCGAACACGGAAGTTAAGCTCGTTTACGCCGAAGATACTTGCCTGGAGACGGGCCGGAAAAATAGGTAACGCCAACACAAAAAGGACAGTCTGTTGACTGTCCTTTTTTCATATCTCAAACTTGGTCTGAGATTTGACAGAATCTACAGAATGGTAGTATAATACAGTATTAAACAAAATCCCAGCTTCTGAAATTACTGACTAACTTAAATGGAGTGAATACCATGTCTAAATATTTTGGTACTGATGGCTTCCGCGGCGAAGCCAATATGAATCTGACCGTGGACCACGCCTTCCAGGTGGGCCGTTTCCTGGGCTGGTACTACGGCCGTGATCACAAGGCCCAGATCGTCATCGGCAAGGACACCCGCCGTTCCAGCTATATGTTTGAGTGTGCCCTGTCTGCCGGTATCACCGCTTCCGGCGGCGACGTTTACCTGATGCACGTGACCACCACCCCCAGCGTGTCCTACATCGCCAAGGTGGATGAGTTTGACTGCGGCATTATGATCTCCGCCAGCCACAACTCTTTCCAGGATAATGGCCTGAAGCTCATCAACCGCCATGGCGAGAAGATGGAGCAGGAGGTCATTGACGAGATCGAGGAGTACCTGGACAGCAAGCACTATCTGCCCTATGCCACCGGCGAGAACATCGGTAAGGTCATCGACTATTCCTCCGGCCGTAACCGTTACATCGGCTACCTGATCTCCCTGGCCACCCACTCCTATAAGGACATGCGTGTGGCGCTGGACTGCGCCAACGGCAGCGCCTGGATGATTGCCAAGAGTGTCTTTGAAGCCCTGGGTGCTGAGACCCACGTGATCAACAACACCCCCAACGGTGTGAATATCAACGCTGACTGCGGATCCACCCATATCGAAGGCCTCCAGAAGTACGTGCTGGAGAACAAGATGGACATCGGCTTTGCCTTTGACGGCGATGCAGACCGCTGCCTGGCCGTGGACGAGAAGGGCAATCTGGTGGACGGCGACGGTATCCTCTACATTTACGGCCGACACATGAAGGACCGTGACAAGCTGGAGAACAACACCGTGGTCACCACTATCATGTCTAATTTCGGCCTGTATAAGGCTTTTGACGCTGCCGGTATCAATTACGAGAAGACCGATGTGGGCGACAAGTACGTCTATGAGAACATGCGGGCCAACGGCCACCTGCTGGGCGGGGAGCAGTCCGGCCACATCATCTTTGGTAAGTACGCCAACACCGGCGACGGTATCCTCACCGCCATCAAGGTCATGCAGGCTGTTTTGTCCCAGAAGATGCCCCTCTCCAAGCTGACCCAGGACCTGGAGATCTATCCTCAGGTTCTGAAGAACGTCCGTGTCCAGGACAAGGAGCGGGCTCTGAAGGACTTTGCGGTCCAGAACGCTGTCCGTGAGGTTTCCGAGCGACTGGGCGACCGGGGCCGTATCCTCCTGCGCAAGAGCGGCACCGAACCTGTTCTGCGTGTCATGGTAGAGGCTCCCACCCGTGAGATGTGTGAGGAAAACGTGGACGCCGTCATTGCCGTCATGAACGAGCGTGGCCTTGTCATTGAGGTGAAGAAGTAATGCTGAAAATTTCCGATCTGTTTGACCTGAACGATACCATTGCTGCTGATCTGTTCGAGGGCAAAACCTACGCCTGGGAGGTCCTGGGCGAGATCAGCGATTACATTGTGAAGCTGGGCCAGACCCTGTCTCTGGAGGAGTACGACCATCCCTCCGAGGATGTGTGGATCGCCAAGGACGCCAAGGTCTTCCCCTCTGCCTACATTGGCGGTCCCTGCATCATTGACCACGGTGCTGAGATTCGTCACTGCGCCTTCATCCGCGGCAGCGCCATCGTGGGTAAGAAGGCTGTGGTAGGCAACTCCGTGGAGCTGAAGAACGTGGTCCTTTTCGACTACGTCCAGACCCCTCACTATAACTACGTGGGCGATTCCGTCCTGGGCAGCCATGCCCATATGGGCGCCGGTTCCATCACCTCCAATGTGAAGAGCGACAAGACCCTGGTGGTCATCCGGGAGGGTGAGGAGTCCATGCCCACCCAGCGGAAGAAGGTGGGCGCCATCCTGGGAGACTACGTGGAAGTGGGCTGCAACAGCGTCCTGAACCCCGGCACTGTGGTGGGCCCTCACAGCAACGTGTATCCCACCTCCAGCGTCCGCGGCACCGTTCCTCCTTACCACATCTTTAAGAATCAGAACGAGATCATTTCCAAGAAGTAAGAGAAAAGAGAGACCCCGCAATGAAAAGCCTACCCCCGAAAAACCTCTTTATTTTGTTTCTCACCGCCTTCATCTGGGGCACGGCCTTCGTGGCCCAGTCCGTGGGCATGGATCATATCGGACCCTTTGCCTTCAATGCCGTCCGTTCCTATGTGGGCGGTGTTGCCCTGATTCCGGTCATCCTGTTTTTCAACAGACGCAAGACGGCCCAGCAGCGGCAGACCGAACAGGCCAACCGCAAGACCCTCATCCTGGGTGGCGTCTGCTGCGGTACTGCCCTGGCTGTGGCCTCCCTCTTCCAGCAGGTGGGCATCCAGTACACCACCGTGGGCAAGGCGGGCTTCATCACCGCCCTGTACATCGTCATCGTCCCCATCCTGGGCATCTTCTTCCACAAGAAGGTGGGGATGAAGCTGTGGGTCAGCGTGGTCATCGCCATTGTGGGCCTGTACCTGCTGTGTATGACCGGCTCCTTTGCCCTCCAGCTGGGGGACCTGCTCATCCTGATCTGCGCCTTCTGCTTCTCCGGTCATATCCTGGTTATCGACTACTTCAGCCCCAAGGTGGACGGGGTGCAGATGTCCTGCATCCAGTTCTTCACGGCGGCTGTTCTGTCTACCGTGGCCATGCTCTTTGTGGAAGGGATGCCCACCGTCCAGGACGTCTTGCTGTCCTGGATCCCGGTGCTGTACTGCGGCGTTATGTCCTCCGGTGTGGCCTACACCCTGCAGATCATCGGCCAGAAGGGGGTCAACCCCACCATTGCCAGCCTGGTGATGAGCCTGGAATCGGTGATTGCTGTCCTGGCAGGCTGGATCATCCTGGGAGAGAGTATGTCCTCCCGGGAGATCATGGGATGTGTGCTGATGTTCGCCGCCATCATTTTGGCCCAGCTGCCGGATAAGAAAGAAACCTGACAAAAACCGCCTCTTTCGAGGCGGTTTTTCTGTTATCTATTGCTATGCTAGGGAATATAATGTATAATAGTTTTGATAGTTAGAAAACTTTGGCGAAAGGGGGAGACCTCATGAGCGACATCATCCGTCATATTCCGCCCTGCTCCAGCTGCGACCTGGAAGCCCTGGAGAGCTGGCTGTCCGACTTGGCCCGGGAGGGGCACTATCTGAAAGAGATCGGTCGGCGGAGCTGGCACTTTTCCAAGGATGTGCCCGGAGAAATCCCCTATCGACTGGTCCCCGGGCGGGGAGAACCCACAGCAGGTGCTTTCTTTGGCAGACACGTGGACCAGCTTCCCCAGGACCCGCCCCAAGTCATCCTGGACCGGTATTGGGATCAGGGGTGGATCTACGTAGGCCGACAACGCCACTGCTACATCTTCCGGGGCGTGGATGGGGAGAAGGGGATGTTCCGTACCGAACCCCGTATCTGGCCCGAGGATGTGGCCCGGATGGCCAAGTGGGAGTGGCGGGATCTGCCATTTTGTCTCCTGATAGCCTTTGTGGCGGCTCCTCTGGTTTTATACGCATTTGCGGGCTGGGGGATGCCACTGCTTGCCCTCAATGACGTTCTCTGGGCGTTGGTCCTCCTGTTTATCTCCGGCCTTTTGATTGTTTCCGAGCGGATGCGGCATATCTTCCACTTAAAAAGACTGCAGCGAAAGCTGGAAAACGGGGAACGGTTTGACCACAAAAAGGACTGGAAGGCTGGAGCATTCCGCAACCGGGCGGCCAAGGTCATGCTGGTGGTTCTGGCGGTGGTCTGGACGTTGGGAAGCCCCTTCCTGCCCTTTATGCGGGGGGAAGACTACAACCTTTTGGAGGAGTACCCCGGAGACCCGCCATTTCCAACCGTGGAAGAGATTGTTCCCGGTATGGAGCAGTTGAGCCACGATGGTATGTATAGTGAGACCGCCAGTCTGCTGATTCCCGTTCACATCCAGTGGTGGGAGAACAGTGCAAACCACTATTATTGGGTCGATTACTACGAAACACTGACCCCTGCCATGGCCCGGGAACTGGCGGAAGAAATTCTCTATGAGCAGAAGGAGGAGCATGGCTATGAAGCAGAGCCGCTCACCGGGCTGGATGTGGACTACGCCGTGGTCTATGATGAGAATGAGAAGGTCATCCTTCAGGAGGGAACCAAAGTGATGCAGGTCACCCTGGCCCAGGACGATGACGACTTTCTTCCCCTGGAAGTCTGGACCGCCGCATTGGCTGAATCTTTGCAGAATTAAATGAAGCCTAAATGTTGTAGGGGCGATTCACGAATCGCCCGAAACGTGGTTTAAGCCCTTTGGGGGCGGGCGCTTCATGAAGCGCCCCTACGACCATGGATCTGCTGCGTACTGCTATCCGGCTGGCAGAGACCCTACAAGTTACGGTATAAACGAAACACTTTTTGATATCCAGTTGCGCTCCATCCCAAAGGATGGAGCGTTTTCTATTGACAGGGGAGTAAGAATATTCTATAATATCGTTATACGATATCGTAAAACGATATGGAGGTGAGCCAAATGCCAAAGAAAGCAATGGAGAGCCTGACCGAGTCCATGTACTACACCCTCATGGCCTTTCGCCTGGGGCCCATGTGCGGCATGGATGTGATGGAATTTGCCCACAAGTGGACTGACGGCCGGGTTCAGATGGGACCCGCCACCCTGTACACCATTTTGGGTAAGTTCGAGAAGGAAGGCTATATTGAGGAGGTCAGCGTAGAAGGCCGCAAGCGTACCTACGCCATCACTGACAAGGGCCGGGAGGCCTACCAGGCCGAGCAGGCCCGCCTGTGGCACTGCATCCACGACGCCAAACGACTGGAAACCGAGGAGGGAAGAACATGGCTGAGAGAAAAAGAACCCGAACCGTCTATCGACTTGCGCCCTGCCCATGGCACCACGTAGAAAAAACGGAAAGCTGGCTTGGTGATATGGCCCGGGAAGGACTGTTTCTGGAGCCAAAGGGGTTTACCTGGTGGGGTGGAGCCCGATTTTATCGAGGGGAACCCTGTGAAGTCCGGTATCGTCTGGCCTCTACCCAAGGAAAGGATGTCAAGTGGATTGATTTTCTAGGGAATGGACCGTGGACCGCCGCACCAGAACAAAATGATCTGGAATTCTTTCGCCAGTTTGGTTGGGAGTACGTAGGGCCCTGTGGGCGGTTATTTGTTTATCGTGCCGAGAATGAGGAGGTACGAGAATTGGACAGTGATCCTTGTGTTCAGGCCATTGGTATACGAGAGGTTCGTAATCTGGAACTGTACTCCATCATAAGCCTGGCAGTTATTCTGGCGATTGACTACCTTCTCTTTTTTGACGAGACGGTTTTCTGGTGGATGGCCTGTGGGTTAACGCCTTACTGGTTGGTACTGTCTCTGCCTCTTTTGGGCCTTTTTCTGCGATATACGTTTCAAGCAATTTCCATGGAAGGTCTGCGTAGAAAACTGAGCAGGGGCATTCCCTTGGACCATCAGAGACCATGGCGAAGGGGCGCGTGGTGGAACTACGTGAAAAAAGCCTGCATTTGTCTGACTGGGCTTCTGGTGGTTGTAGTTTTCGTCTATGTCTTCCTTGCGGATAATTTGGAAACCCCCTCTACCCATTATACGCCGGAAGAGTATCCCGATGACCCGCCCTTTGCCACGGTTGCCGATTTGGCTCCAGCGGGAGAGTATCGGGTAAATCGAGCGAGCTTTGTTTCGGGAGTCACGGAGTTGGAATCTGATTGGATACCTGTCTCCATTTCGTGGAACGAGAAGGCGGATATCTGCCTGTCGGATGGCCAGGTGTATACGGCATCTCTCTGCGCAGATTATCAGGAGACCCGGTGGACATGGATCGCCCAGGGGCTTGTCCGGGATTATCGGGTGATGGACAAAAGTCTGGTCAATAATGTTTGGTCTGAATACGAGATACTGGATTTGCCGGAACTGGATGTTGACTACGCCCTTGCCTATACCAACACTTGGGGAGAGCCTACTCTGCTCATTCGAAATGGAACTAAGGTATTGCATGCCAGTTTTCAGCAGACAGGGGTTGGTACATTGTCCCTGGAGGAGTGGACCATACAGATGTCGGAGGCCATCCAATGAGATCGAAACCCGCTGTCCGGGATGGACGGCGGGTTTCTTTTTCTGAAAAGTCCCACGAATCCCCCCGCACGATAAAAAATTTCCCCCGCATGAAGAAAATCCCTTTCGGAGATACTGATACCAGCATCACGAAAGGGAGGACCCACCATGGCCCGACTCAGCAAGGTAGAAATCAGCGGGGTGAACACCTCCAAGCTCCCTGTCCTCACCCGGGAGGAGGTCAAGGCCCTCTTTCTGGAGGCCCGGGCGGGCAGTGAAGCCGCCCGCCAGAAGCTCATCCAGGGGAACCTCCGCCTGGTCCTCAGCGTCATCAAGAAGTTCGACAGCCGGGGGGAGAACCCGGACGACCTCTTCCAGGTGGGCTGTGTGGGACTCATCAAGGGCATCGACAATTTCAATGTGGAGCTGGATGTCTTTCCCTCCACCTATCTGGTGCCCATGATCGTGGGAGAGATCCGCCGCTATCTCCGGGACAACAGCCCCGTCCGGGTCTCCCGGTCCATGCGGGACACGGCCTACAAGGTCCTCCAGGCCAAGGAGGCCTACATGGCCCAGCACCAGCGGGAGCCTTCCGTGGAGGAGATTGCCAAAATGCTGGACATCAAGCGGGAGGATGTGGTCTTCGCCCTGGATGCCATCGTGGACCCGGTGTCCCTCCACGAGCCGGTGTACTCCGATGGGGGAGATACCATCTGTGTTATGGACCAGGTCCGGGACAACAAGAACACCGACGAGCACTGGTTGGAGCAGATCGCCCTGAAGGAGGCCATGGACCGGCTCACCGACCGGGAAAAGCGCATTCTCAGCCTGCGCTATTTTGAGGGAAAGACCCAGATGGAGGTCTCCGCCCGCATCGGCATCTCCCAGGCACAGATCTCCCGGCTGGAGAAGAACGCCATCCAGAAGATCAAGAACAATTTGTAGGGAGTGTAGTGGTTTTTCTTCAGAAAACCTGCAATTTCTTGACAATTTGTTCTTGCATTCGGCCACATGTTGTGGTAAAATACTGAAGATTCCGTACGGAGGTTGGACGAGCGGCCGTGTGCCCTGCCATTGGGTTGGCCGCGAGGATGAAAACACCGGAGGTAAAAACTAAAACAATTGGAGGAATAATCAAATGGCAGTCGTATCTATGAAGCAGCTTCTCGAAGCAGGTGTCCACTTCGGTCACCAGACCCGTCGTTGGAACCCCAAGATGGCAACCTACATCTACACCGAGCGCAACGGTATCTACATCGTTGACCTGCAGAAGACCGTGAAGAAGCTGGAAGAGGCTTACAACTTCGTCAAGAAGCTGTCCGAGAACGGCCAGTCCCTGCTGTTCGTCGGCACCAAGAAGCAGGCTCAGGACGCTATCCGTGAGGAAGCTCTGCGCTGCGGCATGTACTATGTCAACGCTCGTTGGCTGGGCGGCATGCTGACCAACTTCAAGACCATGCGCGGCCGTGTTGACCGTCTGAACCAGCTGAAGAAGATGCAGGAGGACGGCACCTTCGACATGCTGCCCAAGAAGGAAGTCATCAAGCACATGGGCGAGATCGCTAAGCTGGAGAAGTACCTGGGCGGTGTCGTCGAGATGAAGCGTCTGCCCGGCGCTCTGTTCGTTGTTGACCCCCGCAAGGAGCGCAACGCAATCAACGAGGCTCGCAAGCTGAACATCCCCATCGTCGCTATCGTCGACACCAACTGTGATCCCGACGAGATCGACTACGTCATCCCCGGCAACGACGACGCTATCCGCGCTATCCGCCTGATCTCTTCCGTCATGGCTAACGCTATCCAGGAAGGCAAGCAGGGCGCTGACGCTGCTGAGAAGGCTGAGGAAGCTGAGGCTTAATCACCAAGAACCCCCGCACGTGCCCGTGTATACGGGCACGTGTTTCGGATTATACTGTAACCCAAATACATAAAATTGGAGGATATTACCATGGCATTTACTGCTGCTGATGTTAAGAACCTGCGCGAAATGACCGGCGTTGGTATGTTGGACTGCAAGAAGGCACTGGCTGAGACCGACGGCGACATGGACAAGGCTGTTGAGTACCTGCGCGAGAAGGGCCTGGCTGCTGCTCAGAAGAAGGCTGGCCGTATCGCTGCTGAGGGTATCGCATACGCTGAAGTTTTCGAGGGCGGCGCTGCTCTGGTCGAGGTCAACTCCGAGACCGACTTCGTTGCTAAGAACGACAAGTTCGTCGACTTCGTCAAGGACGTCTGCTACGTCGTTGGCAAGTGGGGCCCCGAGAACATGGAAGCTCTGCTGGCTCTGCCTTACCGCAAGACCGGCCTGACCGTCCAGCAGGCTCTGCAGGAGATCGTCCTGGCTATCGGCGAGAACATCCAGATCCGCCGCTTCGAGCGTTACTACACCGGCACCACCGTTGCTTACAACCACATGGGCGGCCGTATCGGCGTTCTGCTGAACATGGAAGTCTCCGAGGGCCTGGAGAACAACGAGACCGTCATCGAGCTGGGCAAGGACATCGCTATGCAGATCGCTGCTATGCGTCCCGCATTCCTGGACAAGTCCGAGGTTTCCGACGAGACCCTGGCTAAGGAGCGCGAGATCCAGATGGCACAGCTGGCCAACGACCCCAAGATGGCTGCAAAGCCCGACAAGGTCAAGGAAGGCATCGTCAACGGCAAGATGGGCAAGTTCTTCGAGGAGAACTGCCTGATGCAGCAGGCTTTCGTTAAGGAGAACAAGATCTCCGTGGAGAAGCACGTTGCTGAGGTTGCTAAGCAGCTGGGCGGCACCATCGCTGTCAA
>JAFZEB010000177.1 GCA_017560855.1 Ruminiclostridium sp. | reverse complement strand
GTCTCGATGAACTCACGGACTGCGTCGGACTGCAGAGCCTCGATCAGAGCCAGGACAGCTGCGTTCTCCTCGCTGCCTTCCTTGACAACGATGATGTTGGCGAAGGTCTGAGCGGCCTCGGAAGCGGCATCCTCGGAAGCCAGAGCATCCTCAGCGGGGTTCAGGCCGCCCTGCAGGGCGAAGTTGGAGTTGATGATAGCCAGGTCGACTTCGCCGACGATCTGGGGCAGCATAGCAGCTTCCATCTCCTTGAACTGCAGGTTCTTGGGGTTGGAGGTGATGTCGTTGGGAGTTGCGTTCAGGCCAGCAGCGGGATCGATCTCGATCAGGCCCTGAGCAGCCAGCAGCTGCAGAGCGCGAGCCTCGTTGGTGACGTCGTTGGGAACTGCAATGGTAGCGCCGTCGGGCAGCTCTTCCAGGGAAGCGGTCATGCCGGGGTAGATGCCCATGGGCTCGTAGTGGATGGGAGCCACGCTCACCAGGTGGGTGCCGTTCTCAGCGTTGAAGGACTCCAGGTAAGGAGCGTGCTGGAAGAAGTTTGCGTCCTCTGCGCCTTCCTCGACTGCGGTGTTGGGGACCACGTAGTCGCCGTACTCGGTGACCACCAGCTCGATGCCCTGCTCAGCCAGGACGTCAACCACCTGGGCCAGGATCTCGGCGTGGGGGGTGGGGGAAGCTGCCACCTTCAGGGTGACGGTTTCTGCGGTGTCCTCTGCGGGAGCCTCTTCGCCGCCGCCGCAGGCGCACAGGCCAACAGCCATGGTCAGAGCCAGGATCAGAGTCAGGAACTTTTTCATTTTGGGTTTCCTCCTTTTGAAATATGATTGCGGGGATAAATGTTATCTCAGACGCTTGTCCATTTTCACAGACAGCCAACTGAACAGGGATTGGATCACCTGGACCAGCACCAGGATCAGCACAACGGTGGTCCACATCATGGAGGGGACGTTGCGCTGATAGCCGTAGCGGATGGCCAGGTCGCCCAGACCGCCGGCACCGATGGCGCCTGCAATGGCGGTGTAGGACAGGATGGTGATGATGGAGATGGAAGCACCCAGGATCAGGGAGGGGAGGGCTTCGGGCAGGAAGACCTTTCGAACGATCTGCATCCGGGAAGCGCCCATGGAACGGGCGGCCTCGATGACACCGCCGTCGATCTCAGACAAAGAGGTTTCCACCATACGGGCGATGAAGGGGGCGGCGGAGACCACCAGGGGGACAATGGCGCCGGGGACGCCGATCTTGGTGCCCACCACCAGCTTGGTGAAGGGCATGATGGCGATCATCAGAATGATGAAGGGCATGGAACGGCCCACGTTGACGATCCAGCCCAAGATGCGGTTGACCCACTTGTTGGGCCAGATGCCATGGGCCTGGGTGATGTTCAGCAGCACGCCCATGGGCAGGCCCAGGACGTAAGCGAAGAAGGTGGATACACCCGTCATGATCAGGGTGTCCCGGGTGCCCTCAAGGAGGAGGGGACCATATTGTGCCCAAAATTCAGCCATTGAAGGGTACCTCCTCCAGAGTGATGTCAGACTGTGCCTGGATATAGCGGATGGCCTTGTTGGCCTCCTTCTCGTCGTCAGGCAGACCCAGCAGCATGGTGCCGAAGGCCTTGCCGTCGATGTTGCGGGTGTCTGCGCCCAGAATGTTCACCTTCACGCCGCAGTCGATGGCCAGGGAGGCGATGAGGGGCTCGTAGGAGGAGCCGCCGTTGAAGGCCACACGGATGACCCGGGCGGTGGGCAGGTCATCGATCTGCACGCCGTTGGGGTAGACCAGCTTGCGGCCGATGTCGGTCTGGGGGTTGGCGAAGATCTCTTCCACGGTGCCCTGCTCGGCCACCACGCCGGAGTCCAGGATGGCGACTCTGTGGCAGATCTCCTCGATGACGTTCATCTGGTGGGTGATGACCACCACGGTGACCCCCAGCTTCTGGTTCAGCTCCTTCAGCAGTTCCAGGATGGACAGGGTGGTGGTGGGGTCCAGAGCGGAGGTGGCCTCGTCGCACAGCAGGACCTTGGGGTTGGTGGCCAGGGCACGGGCGATGGCCACACGCTGCTTCTGGCCGCCGGACATCTGGGCGGGGTAGGCCTTTTCACGGGTCTCCAGGCCGACGATCTTTAAGAGCTCCCGGGCACGGGCCACGGCCTCGGACCGCTTCACGCCGATGAGCTCCAGGGGGAAGCAGATGTTGTCCAGTGCGTTTCTCTGCATGAGCAGGTTGAAGCTCTGGAAGACCATGCTGATGGACTGGCGGGCCTTATTCAGTTCCTTTTCCTTCAGCTTGGTCATGTCCTGGCCGTCCACGATGACGGAACCGGAGGTGGGACGCTCCAGCATGTTCATGCAGCGGACCAGGGTGGACTTACCGGCGCCGGAGAGGCCAATGATGCCGAAGATCTCACCCTCGTGGATGTCCAGGTTGATATCCTCCAGGGCGTGGACCGCAGTGGCCCCCGTGCCGAAGGTCTTGTTCAGATGCTCGATCTGAATGATGGTTTTGCTCACAGGTGTTTCACCTATCTTTCTCTCGTTCTCTATGGGGTAAGGCAATAAAAAAAGCCGTCCCTGATTAAAATCAAGGACGACTGGAAAGCCGTGGTACCACCTTGGTTCGCACAGTCCCTCGCAGGACCGGCCTTAGCGGGTGCAGACACACCCCGGCGCGATGACGGGCGCTTCCGTCGCAGCCTAGCGGGGGACTCCCGTTCAGTGCGCAGCTCCGAGACCATCTTCACCAGAGCCTTCTGCATCCCTTTCCACCAACCGGGACTCTCTGCGGCGTATCTCTCTGGGTACTCTTCTCTTCATAGCCTTTGTAGTATTTGGTTACCACTTAATGTACTGCAAATAGGGACGGTTGTCAAGACATTTTTCCTGCTCACCAGGCTTTTCTGTATTGGTCTACGGCAAGAAAGGCAGAAATCACCGAAGTCACCCAGAGGATGCCCACATAGGGAAGGACATCTATGACGGTGAGGGGGGATTCCCGGACCAGCCCCAGGGGG
>JAFZEB010000020.1 GCA_017560855.1 Ruminiclostridium sp. | reverse complement strand
TATTTTTTGAATTTTTTCAGTTTTTCTTGTTGGCAGCCCCCCCGATGGTCAAGCCCAGGTTGTCCAGCAGCTCCTCCACCTGTTCCGGTTCCAGGTACCCGCCATAGAGGCTCACCCGGGCGTAGGTGGTCTGGCACTCGGCCCAGACACAGTCCCCATGGAACATCAGCAGGAATGTGTGTCCCTGGGCGGTGGTGTAGGGGTAGATCAAGTCATAACTGCTCTCGGCCACCAGGTCGCCGCTGCCATCGTAGGCCTGGGTGTTGGTATAGCTGTAGTCCAGGGCAAACCAGCCCGCCCGGTCTTTCGTGGCATACAGGGCTCCGCTATATTCCCCCAAGGGCTCTCCACGGCGATTTTCCATCACATAGAGGAGATTGGCCCCCGGAATGTAGTCGTAGTGCCCATTCATCCAGGTCAGATCCCAGGTCACATATCCAGTCCCCATCCCCTGAAGGTCCACCGGGTTCTCGGCGGCGTACTCGGTCTTCATGCCGCCCTTCTTCTCATAGACCTCCCGGACCTTCACAGGGCCTTCATCCTCCAGGACCTCCATACCCACCCAGTCGATCATGGAGGTGACCACGGTGCCGCCGATATTCTCTTCCGAGGTCCAGTTTTCCCATTTGAAGGCTCGGCTCTCGGTCATCTCCTCCAGACTGTGTGGCGTTCTGGTGCTGGGCGCAACCACCGAGTAATGCCCCTGCTCCTCCAGAAGCCGTGTCCCCTCCTCTTCCACAGCCTGACCATCGGCCACAATGGTGGGGTTCTGCAAGGTGTCCCCCTGTCCCGCCAGGACAGGAACGGCGCAGGCCACCAGAACGGCGGCCACCAGGACCACCTTCCAGGGGCTTCTCCCCTTCTTCACAGGTACAGGCTCCTCCTGGGCCTCCCGGCAGCTGGCCAGGATGCGGGCCTTCATGTCCTCCGGCATCTGAATGGACTGGATTTCCTGCTTCAAACGCTGGTTGTTCATAAAAATTTACTCCTTTCTTAAGGATTCTTCCAACAGCTTTCGCCCCCGGCTCAGCCGCATCTTCACAGCAGAGGGGGTTATTCCGATGAGTTTGGCGATCTCTTTGGTCTGGTACCCCTCCACGGCTTGGAGAACCAGGACGACCCGGTACTTCTCCGGCAAGGCCATAAGGGCATCCCAGACGGCCCGGTCCCTGGGTACATGGCCCTCCTCAGGAACCTGATCCAGGCCCACCTGGGGGTGGCGGTTTCTGGCCCGCAGAGCATCCCGGCACAGGTTTGTGCAGACCGACAGGAGCCAGGCCTTTTCGTGCTCCCCCTCCCGGAAGGTCCCCAATTTGTCCAGATACCGAAGAAAGGTCTCCTGGACCACGTCCTCGGCATCCATGGGGCTTTTCAGCATCACCAGGGCCAGCCGGTAGAGGCGGCTGCCGTACCGGTCCAGGGCTTCTTCTATGGTTTTGCTTGGAAGATGTGTCATGGTCATCCCCCCTTTCACTTACTACACGATGGGGTAAGGCGTTTGGTCACATTTTATTTTCAGGCCCCCTCATCCGCCCTCTTCGAGGGCACCTTCTCCCCTGGGAGAAGGCTTGCTGCTGCCTGATACCCTTTGCAGGGACGAAAAAAAGAAAAGGCGCAGACCAAAGTCCGCGCCTTCTGTGGCAAATCTTATCCCATTTTGAAAATGTTGGCCGAACGCTCCGCAATGGGCTGATAGTGTACCTTCTTCACCACGGCCCGGTAAGCAGGACGCATGATGCGCTTGCCGGTGAGGACCTCCTCCATGCGGTTGGCGCACCAACCGGCAATACGGGCAGAGGCAAAGATGGGGGTGAAGACGTCACTGGGAATGCCCAGCATGGAGTAGACCATGCCGGAATACATATCCACGTTGGCGCACATGGGCATGCCGTCATTTCGCCGCTCCATGATCATGGGAAGACCCAGCTCCTCGATCTTCTGCAGCAGGCGGAAATCATCGTTGTAGCCCTTCTTCTCAGCAATGCTCTGGGCATACTTCTTGATGAGGACGGCACGGGGATCGGAGATGGTGTAGACCGCATGGCCCAGACCGTAGAGCTTGCCGGACTTGTCACCGGCCTCCTTGTTCAGGAGCTTCTGCAGGTAGTCCTTGATGGAGCCATCGTCGTTGGGGTCCACGTTGGCCTTGACATAGTTGAACATCTCCATGACCTTGGCGTTGGCACCGCCGTGAAGGGGACCCTTCAGAGAGCCCACCGCACCGGCAATGGCGGCATAGGTGTCGGTACCGCTGGAGGACAGGGCACGGCAGACAAAGGTGGAGTTGTTACCGCCGCCGTGCTCGGCATGGATCATCAGCATGATGTCCAGCAGGTGGGCCTCCTCCTCGGTGTAGTTCTTGTCACTGCGGACCATCCGCAGGAAGTTCTCTGCGGTGGAGAGGTTCTCCTTGGGGTAGTGGATATGTAGGGATCGGCCCTCGAAGTAGTGGCGCTTGACCGCGTAGGCGTTGGCCACGATGGAGGGGAAGGCACCGATGAGCTTCACCGACTGGAGCAGGAGATTCTCCACGGAGAGGTCATCGGGGTTGTCGTCATAGGAGTAGAGGGAGAGGACGCTGCGGGAGAGCTTGTTCATGATGTCCTTGGAGGGACTTTTCATGATCATGTCCTCGGTAAAGCCCTTGGGCAGTCGCTTGGCCTGGTTCATGATCTCGGTAAACCCTGCCATCTCGGAAGCAGAGGGCAGATGGCCCATGAGCAGCAGGAAGGCAACCTCTTCAAAGCCAAAGGTGTTGTTCTGGCGGTGGGCCTCCACGATCTCATTGAGCTCGATGCCGCGGTAGTAGAGCTGACCGGGGACGGGCACACGAATGCCGTCCTCGATCATATAACCCATAACGGAACCCACCTTGGTCACGCCCACAGGCACGCCGGTGCCGTCGGCATTACGCAGGCCCCGCTTCAGGTCGCTGCGAAGGTAGATGTCCTCGATTCGATATTCCTCTTCAATATGTTGGCGCAGGGAACCTGTATACTGTTCAAGGATCCCGGTGTCTTGCGTGTCATGAAGCAACATGCGCTGGTTCCCCTTTCGTAAGTTTTGTAAAAACGGATAACAGGCGGGTCTGCGCCCCCGCCCATTCTCTTTCTATGCAAGTTTATTATACAGACCTGTCGCAGGTAATGCAAGAAAAATTTCTGCATCCGGCTGTCTTTCGGAAATAGTCACCATACATATGCATAATTTGATTCATTTTCGTTCACCCTGCAAGAATTTTCAATTTCCTTTCTTTTTTCATTGCTTATTGGCAGGTTTGTGTTATACTTTAACGTAGCACAGCGTTTGAACTTTTGTGCTTCTTTACAATCATTCTCCCAAGAAAGGGTGACTATAATTATGATCAAGTTACATGATACCGGCGCATTCTGGCAGAAGGGTGCTCCCGTCCCTGCCTCCATCGCCTCTCCCGCCGACCGGGAAAAGACCATCGCTTACCAGATCTTCCGCCGCCACAACCTCCGGGAGGAGGCCGGTCAGCTCCACCTGAAGTTTGACAGCCTCATCTCCCACGACATCACCTATGTGGGCATCATCCAGACCGCCAAGGCCTCTGGCCTGACCGAGTTCCCTGTCCCCTATGTGATGACCAACTGCCACAACAGCCTGTGCGCTGTGGGCGGCACCATCAACGAGGATGACCATGTCTTCGGCCTGTCCGCTGCCATGAAGTACGGCGGCAACTTCGTCCC
>JAFZEB010000176.1 GCA_017560855.1 Ruminiclostridium sp. | reverse complement strand
CGGGATGCTGACTCGCCGTGTGGATTGCAGGCCTCCCGACCTCGGTTGGAAGAAGGAAGCATGAATCACGGCGGAGGCGACCCACCTGCCATTTCGTGCAGGTTTTAACTGGGTCCACACGGCCAGAGCGGGGCATTTTTCAGACATCGGAAAAGCATCTTTTCCGATGTGTTTTTTTGCAGCCTGCTGCAGCGCACGCACTGCAAGCAGTGCGCACGTTTGCAGGCCGAGAAGAGTTTTTCGGCACGCACATGTCGCGCCGAAAAACAGATCACACTTTATTTCGCCGCTGCAGCGGCGAAACTCTGCGAGGCTGGTTTTTCTCCTACACAACCACAACATTTAGTGAACGCCCCCGAACCGCCCCCAAACTGGACGGTTTTCGGGGGTTTTCGTGATTCTCCCCCACAACCCTCTTGCTTTTATGGCAAATCGACGGTTTACAGTGAAAATTGACCTGTCAAAAACGACTATCCACCTGTCAAGTAGACATTGTAGACAAAATCGACCCCTCATTATTGTTACATATTTTCAAGGGGGAATAACTTGCCAGTTTACCGTTTCAATGTTATACTAAACGTGCAAGCAGGTTCACCGAGTCCATTCGGGATTTGGTTAATCTACATAAATTGCAAATGAGTATATTTGGAAAGGAATAGATTACTATGATTAAGGATTTTGGTTTCATTATTCCTCAGAACTGCCAGTTCGGCCTGGGCGCACTGAAGAAGCTGCCTGACTTCCTGAAGGCTGCTGGTTCCGACAACGTTATGCTGATCTCCGACCGCGGTCTGGAGGCTATCGGTGTTGTCGATAAGGTTCGTGCTATCATCAAGGACGCTGGCCTGAAGTACGCTGAGTACCTGGACGTCGTTCCCAACCCCACCACCGACTGCGTCGACGAGTGCGCTGCTCAGTACAAGGCTGCTGGCTGCACCGCTATCATCGCTCTGGGCGGCGGTTCCCCCATGGACGTTGCTAAGGCAGTTGGCGTCGTTGCTAAGTTCGGCGGCACCATCGGCGACTACGAAGGCGTTGGCAAGGTTCCCGGCCCCATCGACACCCTGATCGCAGTTCCCACCACCGCAGGTACCGGCTCCGAAGTTACCGTCGCTGCAGTTATCACCGACGAAGCTCGTAACTACAAGCTGTCCGTCCTGGGTCCCCAGATCTCTCCCACCTACGCAGTTCTGGATCCCGAACTGATCATGACCGCTCCCGCTTCTGTTGCTGCAGCTTGCGGCGTTGACGCTCTGATCCACGCTATGGAATCCTACATCAACACCGATGCTAACCCCTTCTCCATGGCTATGGCTGAGAAGGCAATGGAGCTGATCGGCGGCAACATCCGTAAGTTCGTCGCTCGCCGCAACGACGTCGACGCTGCTTGCGCAATGATGCTGGGCTCCACCTTCGCTGGTATCGCTTTCGCCAACAACCGTCTGGGCGACATCCACGCTATGTCCCACCCCGTTTCCGCATTCTTCCACGTTGCACACGGTGTTGCTAACGCAGTCCTGATGCCCACCTGCTTCGAGTTCAACGCACTGGCAGCAGACTTCCGTTATGCTAAGATCTACGAGTACATCACCGGCAAGAAGGCTGGCGCTGACTTCGTCGCTGAGGACCTGTGCGTTGCTCTGCGCGAGCTGAACAAGGATCTGGGCATCCCCGCTTGCCTGGCAGACGTTGGTGTCACCGAGGACAAGATTCCTCAGATGGCAGTCGACGCAATGAAGTCCGGCAACGTCATGGTCAACCCCAGAATCACCACCGTCAAGGACGTCGAGGCTCTGTACAAGAAGGCTATGTACGCATAATCTTCCCACAAGGCTTACTCAAAGAGACTGGCTTCGGCCAGTCTCTTTTTTATGCCCCGGATTTCTTTCCGGGGCTTTATCTTTCCCAAAAAGATGGTATAATGAAGGCACCACTCTTTTTGAAAAAGGAGGTTCCCCCATGGACACCACCACCCGCGCACAGCTGGAAAGTCTGCTGGCCTCCTGCTGCCTGTCGGAATCTGACATGGATCTGCGCACCCTGACCCAGTTATTCATAACGCAGATGCGTATTGCCTTATACGGAGGCAAGTCCTCCATCCCCATGCTTCCCACCTTTTTGAAACCCTTCGGCGAACTGCCCGATGGTCAACCTGTGGCCGTGGCCGAGATCGACGACCGGGAGGTCAAGGTTTCTCTGGTGACCTTCCAGGAGGGCAAGCCCTCTCTCACCGAACAGGACAGCTTCCCTGTCCCCGGCCGGGAATACCCCGCCCCTCTGGAAGACCTCCTCTTCGCCGCTGCAGAACTCCTGGAACCTATGCTGGACCGGGCCAAGGATGTGGCCCTCTGCCTCCCCTTCCCCATGGACTACGACAGCAAGGGAGATGCCTGCATTCGCCGCTTCCCCGGAAACATGGAGGTCAGTGACTACGAAGGCCGCTCTATCCTGGCCATTCTCCGCGAGGAATTCAGGGAGCGCGGTTACGAAGACTTGAATCTGGTGGTCATTCCCCAGACCAATGCCGTTCAGCTGGCCGCCGCTGTGGAAACCCCCGGCCAGAGCCGCTACCAGGGTTTCACCTGGGGCACCAATATCGACGGCGGTTTTGCCGCCCCCGGCTCCATGGTGGTCCGCTGGTACGCCATTCCCAGCCACCTGATGCTCATGGACTGCGGCTTCTCCACCTTCGAGCAGGTCCCCATGGGCATGGCCGACCTGCCCAAGGACCGGGACTGCTACGCCCCCGGTCTGGACCTGCTGCTGAAAGCCGTCTCCACCGATTACATTGGCGATACCTACCGTCTGGTGATGCTGAAGGCCGCCGAACGGAAACTTCTGACCTTCGGCTGCAGCCGCAGCTTCCTGTCCCTGACCACCATGGATCTGGCTACGGTGATCGAATTCCTGAAGGATCCCGTAACGGGCGGCACCATCGCACACTTCTGCCAGGAGCCCCAGGACCGGGAGATCGCTCTCTTCCTGGCCAACGCCGTGCTGGACCGTCCCGCTCGTCTGGTCTGCGCCATGCTGTCTGCCATGGCTTCTTTTGCCGGGATCGGCCGTGATCCCGAAGCACCCGCCTGCCTGGGCGGATTCGGTGAGGCTCTGGAAATCCCCCAGCTGCGAGATCGTCTGGAAACCCTGATGCAGTCCTTTACCAGGGATGTGCTGGGCCACCATATCACCCTCTGCACCACCCAGGATATGCCGGCTGTCGGCTCTGCCGCTGCCGCCCTCTACAACCGCTGAAAACAGGAGGAACACACCTATGAAAGTCATTGCCATCAACGGCAGCCCCAGAGCCAACGGAAACACCAGAACCGCCCTGGACTTCATGGGCGAGGTCTTTGCCCAGGAAGGGATCGAATTTGAGGTCCTGCACATTGGCAGCAAGCTAGCTCCCTGCACCGGCTGTTTCCGCTGTGCCAAAACCCACGAATGCACCCTCCCTGATGACGGACTCAACGAGATGTATCAGAAGCTCACTCAGGCAGACGGTGTGGTCTTCGCCTCCCCCGTCTACTTCTCCTCCATCACCAGCGGCATGCGCTGCTTTATGGACCGCATGGGCTGCATCGACATGAACAACGGCCGTCAGTTCCGCTTCAAGGTTGGCGCACCTCTGGCAGTGGCCCGCCGTGCCGGTGCCGTCAACGCCATCGACGAGCTGATCCACTACATCAACTATGCCCAGATGATCATCCCCGGTTCCCTCTACTGGCCTCTGGCCTTTGGCAACAAACCCGGCGAGGTGGCCCAGGATGCTGAGGGTGTCCAGACGATCCAGGTCCTGGCCCAGAGCATGGCCTACGTCATGAAAGCCATGGAGGCAGGCAAGGCACAGATCCCTGTGCCGGAGCTTCCCCGGAAATCCTTCACCAACTTCATCCGCTGAAACGAGGGTTTGTATGAACAGAAAGATCCTTTCTATCGCCGCCATCCTGGTGGTGATCTGCGCCCTCCTGATTGCCCTGGGCATTCGCCACGACAGCAAGCCCGCCCGTTCCGCCTCCAAGGAAACCGGAAGCGATGCCCAGGTCCAGCAGGAACAGAAGGAACCCACCGAATATCCCGATCCCATCACTGCCACCCTGGCAGTCTGCGGCGACGTCATGAGTCATTCTCCCCAGACCAAGGACGCTTATGACGCCGCCACCGACACCTACAGCTACATGAACTGCTTCCAGTATGTGGCCCCCTGGATCCAGCAGGCAGATTACGCCGTGGCAAACTTTGAGACCACCCTGAACGGTCCTCCTTACTCCGGCTATCCCCAGTTCTGCGCCCCCGATGCTCTGGCCTACAACATGAAGGAGATCGGCTTCGACCTGGTGTCCACCGCCAACAACCACTCTATGGACAAGGGCTTCAACGGCGTGGTCCGCACCCTGGACACCCTGGATTCCGCCGGTTTGGAGCATGTCGGCTCCTACCGCACCCAGGCTGAGTACGATGAGAACAAGGGTATCCAGGTGGTGGACGTGGGCGGCATTCAGGTGGCATTCCTGAGCTACACCTACGGCACCAATGGCATTCCCATCAACGATGCCAACACCTTCTGTCTGAATCGCTTCAACACCGACTACATGGCCGAGTGCTCCACCCTGGACGAAGCCAAGCTGAAGGCTGAGCTGGCCCACGCAGAATCTCTGGGGGCCGATGCCATCGCCGTGATGATCCACTGGGGCATTGAGTACCAGTTCGCCCAGAACGACTACCAGAACACCGTGGCCGACTTCCTCATCGCCAACGGCGCCGATATCATCCTGGGCAGCCACTCCCACGTGCCCCAGCCCATCCAGGCAGAGCGGACCGTCACCCTGCCCGACGGCTCCAGCCGCACCGGCTTTGTGAGCTACTCTCTGGGCAACTTTGTGTCCAACCAGAGCCCAGCCACCGTCAACGTAAATTACACCGACACCACCGCCGTCCTGAACCTGGAGATCACCAAGAATTTTGAAACCGGCGAGACCACCGTCACTGGCGTAAGCTATGTGCCCCTTCTGGTGTTGAACCGGGGAGCCGGTGCGGGTGACCAGTATCTGATCCTGGATGTGCACAAGGCCATGGATGCCTATGAGTCCGGCGACACCTCCCTGGTGTCCGCCAATGTGTACAGCAAGCTCCAGTACGCTCTGGAGGGCTGCCATAACATTCTGGGCGCTCAGTATGACATGGAAAGCCAAACAACCGCATAAGAAAAAAGTCCGTTGCAAAAGCAACGGACTTTTTTATAATATAGGTAATCTCATTGGGAGGTGTCACAAATGACCAACCATGCTCTTCTGGACAGCTGCCCCCTCTATCAGGGGCTTTCTCCCCAGGACAAGGACTATGCCCTGACCTATTTCGATGCCAGGGTCAAAACATACGAAAAAGGAGCCTTCCTTCACCAGGTTTCCTTTCCCCTTCCCCGGTTCGGCCTGGTTCTGTCCGGCACCGTGCAGGTCTATATGGATGACATCGACGGCCATCACATCATCATGAACCATGTGGAGACAGGGGATCTCTTCGGAGAATCCTATGCCTTTCTGGGTATCGAAGCCCCCATTTACATCTGCGCCGTCACCGAGGTTGAGATCCTGTGGATGAGTCCCGCCCGGATCAAGATCCCTCTCTCCCCTGTCTCTGCCCTGGATCAAGAACTATCCAACCGGTTTGTGGCATGTCTGGCCCACCGAACCCTGGCCATGAACCAGCGGGTCCAGATCTTGTCCAGGAACACCCTGCGGATGAAGCTCATCACCTTTCTCTCCCAGTATGCAGCAGAAAAAGGGGATCGCTTCACGATCCCCTTTGACCGAGCCAGTATGGCAGCTTATCTGGGCGCTGACCGCAGCGCCCTCTCCCGGGAGTTATCCCGGATGCAGGCAGAGGGGATCCTCGCCTTTCACCGAAACCACTTCCAGATCCTGAAGTGAGGCTCACTCCCCCCGGCGGCCCAGGGCGGCAAAATAGTGGTAATAGGGCATAAGCGACTCAAAGCCATCCAGGATGTCCTCCACCAGGTCACGGCTGTAGAGAAGCGGGTCCACCTTTCGGTAGCACCCCATATCTACGCCCTTTCGGTTGTACCACTGGTCCAGAGGGGCAGGCGGGTTCCCCTTGGGACGCTTGTAGGAATCGGCCCCCAGAAGAAAACGGTCCTGACCATCAAAAGACTTAGCCAGCTTCATGAACTCCTCAGGCCGCTCATCCAGTTCCTTGCGGAATCGGGCCATATAGGCAGGCTTGGCGTCAAAGACACCCATGCCGTAGTTGTAGCTGGAAGGATGGATGCCAAACCAAAAGGCGGGCATTTGGGCCCAGTCCTCCCCTGCCATCCGCAGGGTAAACCAAAGATTGCTCTTATAGGGTCCTCTGCCATGGAGACGGCGGGCATCCCGGTAGATCCGGCTGATGCGCAGGTTCAGCGGCAGATCCGAATGGATGGCGGTGAACCTCTCATATACCTCATGTGCCAACTGCCGCAGAGGCTCCTGGACGTGGTCGATATACTCCTGCTTGTGAGCCTCAAACCACGGTTTTTCATTGTTGAAGCGAATGCCCCAGAGGAAGTCGTTGGTGGCTTCAGAAAATCCCTGAAACATAGTATTTCTCCTATCTGTTACATTTTCCCTACTATATTACCATAGAATCCATCTGATTGCAACGCACAAAAAAGGTCGCTTGTCCAATGACAAGCGACCTTTTTATAAATTCGAATTACAGAGCGCCGTTCAGCTCTGCCTCGCGAACCAGACGAGCGGTGTCCAGTGCGATCATCAGCTCCTCGTTGGTGGGAACCAGCAGGATTGCGTTCTTGGAGTCATCGGTGGAGATGATACGCTCCTTGCCGCGAACGTTGTTCTTCTCGGGGTCGATCTTCAGACCCAGGAACTCCAGACCCTCCACGATCTTTGCACGCATGGAAGCGGAGTTCTCGCCGACACCTGCGGTGAAGACGACTGCGTCCACGCCGCCCATAGCAGCAGCAGCGGAACCAATGCGCTTGGTGACCTTGTAAGCGAAGATGTCCAGAGCCAGCTGTGCACGCTCGTTGCCTTCCTCAGCAGCGATCTCCAGATCACGGAAGTCGGAGGAAACGCCGGAAACGCCCAGCATGCCGGACTCCTTGTTCAGGACGTTCTCAACGCGCTTGCCGGAGTAGCCACGCTGATCAGCGATGTACTCGGTGATAGCTGCGTCGATAGCGCCGGAACGGGTGCCCATGGGCAGACCGTCCTGGGGAGTGAAGCCCATGGAGGTGTCGATGGACTGGCCGAACTTGACGGAGCAGGTGGAAGCGCCGTTGCCCAGGTGGCAGGTGACGATGCGCAGCTCTTCCAGGGGACGGCCCAGCATCTCAGCTGCACGCTGGCAGACATACTGGTGGGAGGTGCCGTGGAAGCCATAGCGGCGGACCTTGTTCTCGGTGTACCAACGGTAGGGGACAGCGTAGATGTAAGCCTTGGGAGGCATGGTCTGATGGAAAGCGGTATCGAAAACAGCGACCATGGGCTTGCCGGGCAGAACGTCCTCGCAAGCCTCGATGCCGATCAGGTTAGCGGGGTTGTGCAGGGGAGCCAGAGGCACGCAGTCACGGATGCCCTTCATGACCTTGCGGTCGATCAGGACGGACTTGGTAAACTGCTCGCCGCCGTGAACGACACGGTGACCAACTGCGTCGATCTCGTCCATGGACTCAATGACACCGTAGTGGTTGTGCTGCAGGATGTTCAGAACTTCCTTGATAGCAACCTCGTGGTCGGGCATCTCGACGTCAGCGTCGAACACGTCCTTACCGGTGGGGGTGTGCTTCAGGTGGCCGTCGATGCCGATACGCTCGCACAGGCCCTTTGCCAGGACTTCACGGGTGTCGGGATCCAGCAGCTGATACTTCAGGGAAGAACTGCCTGCGTTAATAACCAGAATTTTCATGGGTATTACACTCTCCTTCTAGTATGTTACAAAGATATCTTGATTGCTTGGCCCTTTCGGGGTATTATATCCATATACTCCTATATTTTATCCCATTCCGGCCAAAAGGACAACTATTATTTTTCCAAATTTCAAATATTTCCACCGGAGGACTTTGGCTATGCACACAATCGGTATTATTTCAGAATACAACCCCTTCCACAGCGGTCACCGCTACCAGTTGGAGGAGGTTCGCAAGACCTTTGGGCCGGACTGTGCCATCGTCTGCGCCATGAGCGGAAACTGGGTCCAGCGGGGTGATGTGGCCATCACCGACAAATGGGCCCGGGCGGAAATGGCTCTTCACGGCGGGGCTGACCTGGTCCTTGAGATCCCTACCCTGTGGGCCGCCTCCTCTGCGGAAACTTTCGCCCGGGGCGGTGTTTCCGTCCTGGATGCTGCCGGTGTGGTGGACACTCTCTGCTTTGGCAGCGAGGCTGGCCAGGTGGAACCCCTCCAGGCTGTGGTAGACTGTCTGGACTCCCCTCTCTGGCGGAATCGGCTTCGGCATCATCTGGACAAGGGGCTCTCCTTCCCTGCCGCCCGCCACAAGGCCACCCATGATTTGCTTGGGGACCAGGCTGACTGTCTGCGGCACCCCAACAACAACCTGGGCATCGAGTATCTCCGGGCTATGAAAGCTGTCGGGACCTCCATGGCGGCTTACACCATCCGCCGGGAAGGTGCCGCCCACGACGATGCCCAGGACGGCGAGCAGGTCCATGTGTCTGCCTCCCATCTGCGGGCCCGGTTTGCCGCTCACGATCCCAAACCCATGACCCCCCACATGCGGGCCGAGGACGAGATCGAGGTCCGGGCTGACCCGGCTTTCCTCACCGAATGTGAACGGGCTATCCTGGCCAAGCTACGATCCATGGAACCCAAGGACTATGCTCTGCTGCCCGATAGCAGCGAGGGACTGTGCGACCGGCTCTATGCCGCCGCCCGGCAGGCCAGATCCCTAGAGGAGCTCTACGACTTGACCAAGACCAAGCGATACACCCACGCCCGTATCCGCCGGATGGTCCTGTGGGCCTTCCTGGGCCTCACCGAGGCGGATAGACCGAATGCCCTTCCCTATCTCCGGGTTTTGGGCTTCACGGAACGAGGCCAGCAGATTTTGAAACAGATGAAGACCACCGCTTCCCTGCCAGTCATTGTTAAGCCCGCCCACATTTCCAAGCTATCTCCCGAAGCCCAGCGGGTCTTCCAGCTGGAGGCCCGCTGCACCGGTATGTACGACCTGTGCCGCTACTTCTTCCAGCGAGAGCCGGGCAAAAACGAGTACACCGAAAATCCCGTCAGAGTTTAAAAAATATCCCCCATTCCTTAGGGAATGGGGGATATTTATATTGCAATGAAATTAGAATAGACCGGTGATCTTGCCGTTCTCATCCACGTCGATTTTCTCAGCAGAGGGAACCTTGGGCAGACCGGGCATAGTCATGATGTCACCAGTGAGGGCCACGATGAAGCCGGCACCGGCAGAGATCTTCAGGTTACGAACGGTAACCGTGAAGCCTTCGGGTGCACCCAGCAGAGCCTGGTTGTCAGAGAAGCTGTACTGGGTCTTTGCCATGCAGATGGGGCAGCTGCCATAGCCCAGCTCGGTGAGCTGCTTGGCCTGCTTCTTGGCATTGGCAGTCAGTTCCACCTTGGCACCACGGTAGATCTTGGTGACGATGGCTTCCAGCTTTTCCTCAATGGCAGCCTCCAGAGGATAGGTGTTCTGGAAGTCATTGGGCTGCTCGCACAGGCGAACCACTTCTTCTGCCAGAGCACGACCGCCTTCGCCGCCCTTGCCCCAGACTTCGGACAGAGCCACGTTGACGCCCAGCTCCTTGCACTTGGACTCGATGAGAGCCAGTTCAGCTTCGGTGTCCAGGGGGAAGCGGTTGATGGCCACCACGCAGGGCAGCTTGAAGACGGTGGTGATGTTCTCCACGTGGCGCAGCAGGTTGGGCAGGCCCTTCTCCAGAGCCTCCAGGTTCTCCACGCCCAGGTCAGCCTTGGCCACGCCGCCGTGATGCTTCAGAGCACGAACGGTAGCGACCACGACCACAGCGTTGGGCTTCAGGCCAGCCATGCGGCACTTGATATCCAGGAACTTCTCAGCGCCCAGGTCAGCGCCGAAGCCGGCCTCGGTGACGGCATAGTCACCCAGCTTCAGAGCAGCCTTGGTTGCCATGATGGAGTTGCAGCCGTGGGCGATGTTTGCGAAGGGACCGCCATGGATGAAGGCAGGAGTACCCTCCAGAGTCTGGACCAGGTTGGGCTTCAGCGCATCCTTCAGCAGAGCTGCCATAGCACCGGCTGCCTTCAGGTCGTTGGCGGTGACGGGCTTATCATCGTAGGTGTAAGCCACCACCATGCGGCCCAGTCTCTCCTTCAGGTCGGTGATGGAGGTTGCCAGGCACAGAACAGCCATGACTTCGGAAGCAACGGTGATATCGAAACCATCCTCACGGGGCACGCCCTGCATACGGCCGCCCAGACCATCGATCACGTTACGCAGCTGGCGGTCGTTCATGTCCACGCAGCGCTTCCAGATGATCTTCTTCACATCAATACCCAGCTGGTTGCCCTGCTGAATGTGGTTGTCCAGCATAGCGGCCAGCAGGTTGTTGGCTGCGCCAATGGCGTGGAAGTCACCGGTGAAGTGCAGGTTGATGTCCTCCATGGGGACCACCTGTGCGTAGCCGCCGCCGGCAGCACCGCCCTTGACACCGAAGACGGGACCCAGGGAAGGCTCACGCAGAGCCACCACGGAGTTCTTGCCGATCTTGCGCAGACCATCTGCCAGACCAACGGTGGTGGTGGTCTTACCCTCACCGGCCGGAGTGGGGGTAATGGCAGTGACCAGGATCAGCTTGCCGTCGGGACGGTCCAGCTCCTGGAACATGTTGTAATCGATCTTTGCCTTGTAGTTGCCGTACTGCTCCAGATACTTCTCATCCACACCTGCGGTCTTGGCGATCTCGCGGATGTTTTTCATTTCACAGCTCTGGGCGATTTCGATATCGGTCATCATGGGAATCTCTCTCCTTCATTTTAATATGGTCCCGAAAGGGTCTCAGCCCGGCTCTCTACGAGCTGAGACCCTGTTAGTTTGTGCAGTACCTTTCAATTATACGTTGTTGGTGGTGGAACGCAGGGTGACGTCGTGTGCGCCGCCTTCCACGATACTGGTGGGAGACACCAGAGTCAGGCGTGCGTTCTTCTGCAGGTCGGGGATGTTGATGACACCGCAGTTGCACATGGTGGACTTGACCTTGTACAGGGTCTTTGCCACGTTGTCGTGGAGGGAACCTGCGTAGGAGACATAGGAGTCAACGCCTTCCTCGAAGGCCAGGTCGCTCTTGCCGCCCAGGTCATAGCGCTGCCAGTTACGGGCACGGTTGGAGCCTTCGCCCCAGTACTCCTTCACGTATGCGCCATTGACCATCAGCTTCTGGGTGGGAGACTCGTCGAAGCGGGCAAAGTAACGGCCCAGCATCAGGAAGTCAGCGCCCATGGCCAGAGCCAGAGTCATGTGGT
>JAFZEB010000175.1 GCA_017560855.1 Ruminiclostridium sp. | reverse complement strand
GCCACCAGAGCGATGCCCTCCAGGGGCAGGCCAACGGACTCCAGAACCATGGCCAGCATGATCATGCCTGCGCCGGGGACACCGGCAGTGCCGATGGAGGCCAGAGTAGCGGTGAGGATGATGGTGATCTGCTGGGACAGGCCTAAGTCGATGCCGAAGATCTCAGCAATGAAGATGGCGCACACGCCCTGATAGATGGCGGTGCCGTCCATGTCGAAGGTGGCACCCAGGGGCAGAACGAAGGAGGAGATCTCCTTGCGGGCACCCAGGTGACGGGTGGCCTCCATGTTGAAAGGCAGGGTACCCACACTGGAAGCGGAGGAGAAGGCGAAGAGCATGGGCTCAGACATGTGCTGGAAGAACCGGAAGGGGCTCAGACCGGCAAAGGCCTTCACGGACAGGGAGTAGGTCAGGATCATGTGGACGATGTAGGCAGTGTAAGCCACCAGAATGACCTTCAGCAGGGGCAGTAGCACATCGGGGCCGTTGGTTGCCACCACGGGGGTGATCAGAGCAAAGACACCGATGGGAGAGAACTTCAGGATGGAGCCCATCACAAAGAAGCTGACCTCGGCAAAGCTGTCCACGCACTTCTTGGCCAGTTCACCCCGCTCGCCGGCCAGGATGATGCCAAAGCCAAAGAACAGGGCGATGACAATGACCTGGAGCATGTTGGCATTGACCATGGGGGCAAAGAAATTGGAGGGGAAGATATTGACGATGGTATCCATCAGGCTGGGAGCCTCAGCGGCCTCATAGCTCAGGCCTTCGGTGACAATGGTGTAGCCGCCGCCCACGTTCAGCACGTTGGCAAAGACCAGGCCCAGGGTAACTGCAATGGCGGTGGTGCACAGGTAAAAGACCACAGTCTTCACACCGATGGAACCCACCTTGCGCACATCCTGCAGAGAGACGATGCCCTGCATGATGGACAGCAGAACCACGGGAACAACCACCATCTTGATGAGGTTCAGATAAATGGTGCCGAAGGGCTTGATGTAGTCGGTTGCGATGTGGGGGCTGCCCTGGAAGACAAGACCCGCAATGACGCCCAGGACCAGACCGATGGCGATCCAGGCGGTCAGGGATAACTTCTTTTTCTCTCCAGCCATAGGAGACCTCCTGATTCTTGCTGTTTCAGCAGTAATTAACAAACAATTTATTTTACCATGGAGAAGACCACAAGAAAAGGCGGCAAAACGATGGTTTTGCCGCCTTTTTTCTGGGATTTCGTTTGATGGATTGCCGAAACTTGCAGGAATACCGTCGCAAGACGGCAAAAACGGGCATAATATGCAATTTCCAAAGAAGCAAGGTGCAAGGATGTGTCGAGGGAGAACGTCCTCCTGGGTAGGGCGAGAACAGCCTGTGCTGCTTTTTCACAGGAAAAATCTCCTGCCTATGGAACAGCCACAGAATTTGTGATATACTATTTTATCTATACCGATTCCCATACGGACCCAACAGGAGGACCCCAATGAAAAAACCTCTGATGAAAAAAGTCATACTGACCGCTGTCGCCCTGGCCCTGAGCCTGAGCCTGACCATAACCGCCTCTGCCGCCGGGGGCCTGTCCGGCCTCACCTGGCAGGCCAGCCCAGACCACGAAACCGCCGTCTCCATCCAAACTGAGAACGGAACCAACTATCTCTTTCTGCCCGCCTCTGCCGACCTGACTGCCCTGGCCCTGACCTTCTCCGGCGATGCCCTCACTGCTGCCGGAGATGCCGGGTCTGTCCAGGTCACCAGCGGCCAGCCCTTTGACCTGACCGCCCTCTTTGCCCAGGTTCCCGCCGACGGCTGCTGGGAAGTGACCCTCGCCCAGGGTGGGCAAAGCCTGTCTCTTACTGTCATGCAGTCGGCCAACATTGGTTCGGTCTACCTGACCAGCGCCGACCCGGAAAAGGACCGGGAATGGGTGGAGCAGGATAAGGACAAGAATAAGGCCAAGGGCGAGATCCTGTACCTGCGGAATGACGGCACCACCGTCTATGCCGGGGACCTGAAGCAGATCAAGGGCCGGGGCAACTCCACCTGGGCCTATCCCAAGAAGCCCTACCAGATCAAGCTGGACGGGAAGTTCGACCTGCTGGAGGCAGGGGAGGCCCCCGAATCTACCTGGGTCCTGCTGGCCAACTACTGCGACGAAACCCTCATCCACAACCAGCTGACCTATGACCTGGCCCGGGACTTTGGCCTGGCCTTCACCCCCAACTGTGCTCCCGTGGACCTGTACTACGACGGGGAATACCGGGGCAACTACCTCCTCTGCGAGAAGACCGAAGTGGGAGACGGCCGGGTGGATATCCACGACCTGGAGGGGGATATTGAAGATGCCAACCCCACCGTGGAGGACCTGGACGACTGCGCTGTGGCCCAGAGGACCAATGCCGACGGCAACCCCTATCAGTATGTCACCGGCCTGACCGCCCCGGAGGATCTCTCCGGCGGCTACCTGCTGGAGATGGACTTCCGGGAGCGTGCCCTGGCAGAGAAAAGCTGGTTTTCCACCACGGCCGGGTGCTATCTGGTGAGCAAGAGCCCGGAGTACCTGCCCCAGGAGGCCATGGACTATATCAGCGCCTTCTACCAGGACTTTGAGGATGCCGTCATGAACGGCGGCAAGCATCCCGTTACCGGCAAGGATTACACTGAATATGTGGACCTGGACTCCCTGGCCAAGTGCTTCCTGATGCTGGAGCTGAGCCAGGACGGCGACGCCTTCCATTCTTCCACCTACTTCTACAAGCCCGCCGACCAGGACAAGCTCTATGCCGGTCCCCTGTGGGATTTTGACTCGGCCTACGGCAGCTACGTGCTGGACTACGCCGTCACCGATGTGGTGGCCGGTGCCACCACCCTGGGCAGCGCTCTCCAGGCCATTCCCTCCTTCCGGGAGGCCCTGAAGACCTGCTATGAAGACCTGGCTCCCCTGGTGGAGTCTGCCGGAGAAGCTGTCGGCAATCAGGGAGAGGCCCTCTCTGCCAGCCAGGCCATGGACCATGTTCTCTGGCCCGATACCACCCCCGGCAGCTACACGATGGCCATCGGGAACCTGCAGACCTTCCTGGCCCAGCGAAACAGCTGGCTGGGCCAGCGGATGGAGAGCTGGGTAGACGGCGTCGCTCCCTCTGACGTTCTGGCCGATGTGAAGCCCAACGACTGGTTCGCCCCCAACGTGGACTATGTGCTCAGACACGGCCTCATGAACGGCATTTCCCAGACCCACTTTGCCCCCAACGCCACCCTTACCCGCGCCATGGCGGTCACCGTCCTCTACCGGATCGCCGGGGAGCCTGCTCCGGTTGGGGCTGCGTCCTTTGCCGATGTGCCCGCCGGCCAGTGGTACAGCGATGCCGTGGCCTGGGCGGCAGAAAAAGAGATCGCCCAGGGCTTTGAGGGCCGTTTCCGCCCCAATGACAAGATCACCCGCCAGGAGCTGGTGACCCTGCTCTATCGTTACGATCAGCTGGATGTCTCCCAGGCCCGCACCGGAGAACAAAATCTCATTCCTGCTCCCGGACCGGAGGAGGTTGTTCCCGGCGGTCCGTCCATCATTCTGCCCGAATTCCCGGACTGGATCCAGGGTTCCGGCGCCTACACCGACCTGGACCAGATCGCAGACTGGGCGGTGGAGCCCTTTGTCTGGGCCATGGAGACCGGCATCATCACCGGCAACGATGACGGCACCTTGGATCCCCAGGGCAACGCCCTCCGGTGCCAGTTCGCCGCCATGATCCAGCGCTACCACCAGACCATCACCTGATGCAATAAGGAGAACTCTTATGAAAAAGCTTCTGACCCTGCTGGCCCTGTGTGCCGCCCTGGTCCTGACCCTCACTGCCTGCGGCGGTTCCGATGCCCCTGCAGCAGAGGAGCCCGAAGACACCGTGGTGGAGGGGGATACCTCTGAAACCTATGCGCCCCTGGCCACCGACCTGGCCAATGAATTCCTGCACCTGGTGGACACTGCCGAGGATCCCTCTGCTCTGACCCTGGCGGAAGACTTCCTGGCTGTGGCAGACCTGCCCTTCGAGGCCATGGTCATGCCCGTGGAACCCGGCCTGCTGATGGGCTTCGGCAACACCGAGATCACCGGCTTCTCCCAGGGCGTCATGTTTGGCCCCTCTATCAGCTCCATCCCCTTCCTGGGCTATGTCTTCCAGCTGGATGGAAGCGTTGACGGCTCTGCCTTCTGCCAGACCCTGAAGTCCAATGCCGACCTGCGCTGGAACATCTGCACCGCAGCCGAGGAAATGGTGGCTGTCCAGAGCGGCAGCTACGTCTTCTTCCTCATGTGCCCCTCCTCCCTGGAGGGCTAAGGCTTGCGTAAGCTGACCCTTCTTGTCTTGGCCGGGGTGCTGACCCTTATGGGTCCTGCCGCCCAGGCTCTGGACCTGCACTTTCCGGGGGAAGAACCCCGGGAGGGGATCTATCTGACCCAGAGTCATCTGGTGGAGGCCGAGCCTGCGGTCCTCCCGGAAATGACTGACTACGCCGCAGACAAGATCCAATATATTTATGACACCTATCTGGCCGGGACGGACTGCAAGGGGTACTTTGCCATGGTCCCCGCCAAGGAGGCCTTTCTGCAGAAAGGATCTCTCACCCACGAAGTCATGGGGCGGACCTTCCGGCAGGAGCTCCCCTTCCTGACCTATCTGAACCTGGCTCCCATGATGGCCCTGGAGAATTTTTATCGAACTGACCTCCACTGGCGGCAGGAAAACCTGCCGGATGTGGCCTCTTACCTGGCTGCAGCCATGGGGACCCAGGTTGGGACCGGCTACCGGGAGAACCTCTGGACGGGAGACTTTTTCGGGACCTATTCCCCCCGGCTCACCGCCCCTCTCCGACCCGATGCCGTCCGCTATCTCACCAGCGACACCATCGACGGCTGCACCGTGACAGGCTATGACCTGATGGGCCGGGCGGAAACCCAGCCCGTCTACAACCTGGAAAAGGCTGCCGGGGGAAACCCCTACGACCTCTTCCTCTCCGGCCCCCAGGGCATTCAGATCATGGAAAACCCCAAGGGTCCCGCCGGGAAGGAACTGGTCCTCTTCCGGGACTCCTTCGGCAGCTCCCTGGCCCCCCTTCTGCTGGAGGGCTACAGCAAGATCACACTGGTGGACCTGCGCTATGTGTTCAGCCATACCCTGAACCAGTATGTGGACTTCCAAGACCAGGATGTCCTCTTCCTCTACAGTTCCCTGCTGCTGAACAACAGCCTGGCCCTCAAATAATAGATAGAAAAGGAGCGATCCTGATGGATATCCAGAACATTCTTTCCCATGTTGACCACACCCTGCTGAAGGTGGATGCCACCTGGGATCAGATCAAGACCCTCTGCGACGAGGCCATGGAGTTTGGCTGCGCCACCGTGTGCATCCCGCCCTCCTTCGTAAAGGCCGCCGTGGACTACACCCAGGGCTACCTGAAAATCTGCACGGTCATCGGTTTCCCCAACGGCTACAACACCATGGCAGCCAAGCTCTTTGAAACCAAGGATGCCGTGGAGAACGGGGCCAGCGAGATCGACATGGTCATCAACAATGGCCTGGTGAAGGAGCGCAAGTGGAAGGAGATCGGCGAGGAGATCTCCGCCGTGAAGGCCGCCTGCCTGGGCCGTCCCCTGAAGGTCATCATCGAGACCTGTCTGCTCACCGACCCGGAGAAGATCAAGCTCTGCCAGGTGGTGGAGAAGGCCGGGGCAGATTTCTTAAAGACCTCCACCGGGTTCTCCACCGGCGGCGCCACCCGGGAAGACGTGGCCCTCCTGCGGAAGAACCTGGCCGATCACATCAAGCTCAAGGCCTCCGGCGGCATCCGCACCCTGGAGGATGCCCAGGCCTTCCTGGACCTGGGTGCCGACCGCCTGGGCGCCTCTGCCCTGGTGGGCGAAGCAAGAAAAGGATAACAGGCGATGCGTGAAATCATCCCCAACCTCTATTCCATCCCTGTGCCCCTGCCCAACAATCCCCTGAAAGAGCTGAACGCCTACCTCATCAAGGGTTCTGACCGGAGCCTTCTCATCGACACGGGCTTCAACCTGCCCGAGTGCCGGGAGGCGTTGGAGAAAGGTCTTGCCAAGACCGGCGTGGACCGGTCCCGGCTAGACGTACTGGTGACCCACATCCACACCGATCATACCGGCCTTTCCGCTCAGGTGGTAAGCCCCGGGGGGAAGGTGTACATCGGGGAGCTGGACCACCCTTTCACCGCCCAGAAATTTGAGGACTGGTTTTGGGAGGAGATGGACAAGCGGTTTCTGAAGGAGGGCTTCCCGCCGGAAGAAATCGAAGTGGTCAGCCGGACCAACCCCGCCCGGCATCTGGGCCCCCAGCTGGACATCAGCGCCTACACTTCCGTGAAGGATGGAGAGGTCTTCCAAATCGGCGACTACCACCTGGAGGTCCTGGCCGTGCCCGGTCATGCCCCTGGTCAGCTCTGCCTGTGGATGGAGAAAGAGGGCATCCTCTTCACCGGAGACCACGTTCTCTTTGACATCACTCCCAACATCGCCGTCTGGGCCAACATGGACAACATGCTGGGCCGCTATTTGGAAAACCTGAAGCGTATCCGGGCCTATCCGGTCAAACTGGCTCTCCCGGCCCACCGCCACAGCGGAGACCTGGTGGAGCGCATCGACCAGCTTCTGGTCCACCACCGGAACCGGGTGGCCGAGACCCTGTCCATCGTGGAGAAGTACCCCGGCATGACCGCCTACGACATCACCGGCCGCATGACCTGGGACATCCGGGCCAAAAGCTGGGATGACTTCCCCCTGAACCAGAAGTGGTTCGCCGTGGGTGAGGCCCTGGCCCACCTGGAGCTCCTCATTCAGGAGGGAACGGTGAAGCAGATCGTCCGCCCCGATGGGATGTTTGGGTATGCGACATAAGAAGAAAAAACCTCATAGAGTTTCGCCACCGCAGTGGCGAAATAAAGTGAAGTACGTTTTCTGGCGCGACATGTGCGTGCCGGAAAACTCTTCTCGGCCTGCCAGTGTGCTCAACGAGCGCGCGCAGCAGGCCGTAACCTCACAAAAAACGGCTCCCTCATGAGAGGGAGCCGTTTTTTCGTTAGTGATGACATACCTCGCAGTGGTCACAGTCGGGGAACTGCTTGGTGTCGTAAGGAATATCATTTTTGTCAAAGTAGTCCTTCAATGCCACCTTCACGGCCTCTTCGGCCAGGACGGAGCAGTGGACTTTCACGGCGGGCAGACCGTCCAGGGCCTCCACCACCGCCTTGTTGGTCAGCTGCATGACCTCGCTGACCGGCTTGCCCTTGATGAGCTCGGTGGCCATGGAACTGGAGGCGATGGCACTGCCGCAGCCGAAGGTCTCGAACTTCACGTCGGTGACCACATCGTCGTCGATCTTCAGATAGATCTTCATGATGTCGCCGCACTTTGCGTTGCCCACTTCGCCGACACCGTCGGCATTCTCAATAAAACCGACATTCCGGGGGTTGCGGAAGTGGTCCATTACCTTTTCACTGTATAACATGGGGCTTAACTCCTTTCTCAAGGTCCCGCCACAGGGGGGACATGCTTCTTAAGTATGCCACCACCTGGGTGACGGCTTCGATGATCGTATCAACTTCTTCCTCCGTGTTCTCGTGGCAGAGGGACAGGCGGAGGGAACCGTGGGCCACCTCGTGGGGGCGGCCGATGGCCAGCAGCACGTGGCTGGGGTCCAGGGAGCCGGAGGTGCAGGCCGAGCCGGAGGAGGCACAGATGCCCTTATCATCCAGCAACAGGAGCATGGACTCGCCTTCGATGCCCTCGAAGCAGAAGTTCACGTTACCCGGGAGCCGCTGGGTGGGGTGGCCGTTCAGCTCCCCGTGGGGGATGGCAGAAAGGTCGGCGATGAGCTTATCCCGCAGGGCGGTGACCTTCTTCGCATGCTCGTCCATGTGGGCGCAGGCTTCCTTTAAAGCCGCTGCCATAGAGACGATACCGGCAATGTTTTCCGTGCCGGCCCGCTTGTTCTTTTCCTGACCGCCGCCCTCAAGGAGGGAGTGGAGGCGCAGGCCCTGGCGGACATACAGTGCGCCGGTGCCCTTGGGGCCGTGGAACTTGTGGCCGGACAGGGAGAGCATATCAATGTTGTCTGCCACCACGTCAATGGGCAGATGGCCTGCCATCTGGACGGCGTCGGTGTGGAAGGGGACCTTTTTGGCCTTACAGACAGCACCGATTTCCCGGATGGGCTGGATGGTGCCGATCTCGTTGTTGGCGTACATGATGGT
>JAFZEB010000174.1 GCA_017560855.1 Ruminiclostridium sp. | reverse complement strand
GGGCCGCCAAAGGTCCGGTAAAAGTTGGTGAGACCTGCGTTGCCGCTGCCATGGCTGCGGACATCATCCCGCAGAATATACTTGGAGACAATGACCGCGCCATTGAAGCAGCCCAGGAAGTAGGATACCGCAGCAATGGCCGCAATGCGGAAGAAAAACTCCGTCATGGATCAGTCCTCCTTGTCCCCTCTCTGACGGACGGTCAGGCGGATGGGGGTACCCTCCAGACCGAAGGTATTGCGGATCTGGTTCTCAATATAGCGCTGGTAAGAGAAGTGGAAGAGCTGGGCCTCGTTGCAGAAGCAGACGAAGTGAGGGGGACGGGTGCTTGCCTGGGTCATATAGAAAATCTTCAGGCGGCGGCCCTTGTCGGAGGGAGGCTGGACACGAGCGGTGGCATCGGCCAGCAGGGAGTTCAGCATACCGGTGGTGATACGGGTGGATGCCTGCTCGTCCACGTACTTGATGAGCTGGAACAGGCGAGGCACACGCTGACCGGTCATAGCAGAAATAAAGACAATGGGGGCATAGGTCATGTAGGCCAGGTCCTGTCGGATCTTTGCCCGCATCTTATCCATGGTCTTGTCGTCCTTCTCGATGGCGTCCCACTTGTTGACCACGATGATGCAGGCCTTGCCGGCATCGTGGGCCATACCGGCCACCTTGGTGTCCTGTTCGGTCACACCCTCGTTGGCGTCGATCATGATGAGACAGACGTCGGCACGCTCAATGGCCATGGCAGCACGAAGGACAGAGAACTTTTCGATCTCATCGTGGACCTTGGACTTCTTACGCATACCGGCGGTGTCAATGAAGACGAACTTACCATCTTCGTTCTCAAAGTAGCTGTCCACCGCATCACGGGTGGTACCTGCCATGTTGGAGACAATGACACGCTCCTCCCCCAGGATCCGGTTGATGAGGGAGGACTTACCCACGTTGGGCTTGCCGATGACGGCAACCTTCACCACATCGGGCTCCTCTTCCAGCTCCTCCTCCTCGGGGAAGTGCTCCAGGCAGGCATCCAGCAGATCACCGGTACCATGGCCGTGGACGGCAGAGACGGCGATGGGATCGCCCAGGCCCAGGTTGTAGAACTCGTAAATATCGGGGTTGGTCATGCCCACCTGGTCCATTTTGTTGACAGCCAGGATGACGGGCTTTCTGGCCCGCAGAAGCATATTGGCCACGTCCTGGTCGGCGGCGGTGAGGCCGGTCTTGATGTCACAGACAAAGACGATGACGTTGGCGTGGGAAATGGCGATCTCGGCCTGCTTGCGCATGAAGGCCAGGATCTCGGTGGTCGTGCCGGGTTCGATACCGCCAGTATCCACGATATCGAAGGTGCGGCCGCACCATTCGCACTCAGCATAGAGGCGGTCGCGGGTAACGCCGGGGGTGTCCTCCACGATAGAGATCCGACGGCCTACCAGCTTGTTAAACAGCATGGACTTACCCACGTTGGGGCGGCCCACGATGGCGACGAGAGGTTTGGACATAGTGAGATAACCTCCTTAATATATAAAATCTTTTGAAATGGAACTTCAATGGTTAACAGCCAAAGACTGCTTCAAAGAGGTCGAAGCCGTCCTGGGGAACGGGAACGATGGGAACTCCCAGCTGTGCCTCTGCCTCCTCCAGGGTCACATCGTCCAGGAAGACGGTCTCTCCATGACGAAGCATGTTCTGGGCAATCAGGACACGGGTGCCCAGGTCTTTGCCCTTCAGCTGCGCGATCAGATCCTGACCGGTGATGAGACCGGCCACAGTGACGGTCTCTCCAAAGAAATGGTTCACAATGGGATAGACATGGTAATCTAATTTAGTATGGCACTTTGCAGCGGCGCTGTCAATGATTTCCCGCAGATAGGGGGCGGCGGCCACACCGGTTGCAATGGAGAAGGGAGCCACCTGAACATTCTCCGGGGCGCCCAGGGCCGCACCGTGGCACTCCACAGCGAGAAGCCGGAGCATACCCACGCCGTTGTCCAGCTGGGTGTACTCCTCATAGTACTCGTCCTCAGGCAGCTCCAGACCGCCCTGGATGTAGAACTCGTCGGAGCACCAGAAGATCCGGCTGTCGTACTTGGCCAGGCATTCCTCGGCAAAGGCCTCCACCTGCTTGACCACCTGGGAGGCAGTCTCCACCGTGTAAGGCTCCAGGGGGTACAGCCCCTCCCGGTGACGGGTCAGGCCCACGGGGACCACAGAGACACTCTTCACCTGGGGATAGAGGGCGGCCAGCTCCTCCATGCTCTTCTGAAGGACTTCCCCGTCGTTGAGGCCGGGGCAGGCCACGATCTGGCAGTTCATCACAATACCGGCCTGGGCAAAGGTGTTCATGATCTCCATGATTTCCCCGCCTCGCTTGCTTCCCAGCAGGGTCTTGCGGACCTCCGGGTCGGTGGCATGGACGGAGATATTGATGGGAGAGATATGCAGGTCGCAGATCCGCTGAAGCTCCCGCTTACTCAGGTTGGTGAGGGTGATGTAGTTGCCCAGCAGGAAGGACAGACGTGCATCGTCATCCTTAAAATATAAGGTATCCCGCATCCCCTTGGGCAGCTGGTCCACGAAGCAGAAGACGCACTTGTTGGCGCAGGAGCGGGCCCGGTCCATGAGATAGGTCTCAAACTCCAAGCCCAGGTCCTCACCGATCTCCTTGGTGAGGGCAACCGTACGTTCGGTCTCCCCTTCCCTCAGGGTGAGCTCCAGCTCCGGATCATAGGAATAGTATTTGTAATCCAGCACGTCCACGATCCGGTGGCCGTTGATGGCCGTCAGGGTCTCCCCCAGACGGACGCCGGCCTGGTGAGCGGGCGAGCCGGGCGTGATGGTCTTGATGGTGGTGAGGGACATGATTTGTTCCTCCTTTGAGGGTCAATTTCGCAAGCCTCCCAAGCAAGAAGGCTTTCTTTTTTTATCCGGGTGTAAACACCCGGATAAAAAAAGAAAGAGGGGCAATCCCCTCTTCTTTTTCCTATTAGTTCTCCTGAACCTGGCCGAACACCTTGCCGTCATAGGTCATGCAGGCCTTGCACAGCCGGTGGGGCAGCCGATATGCACCGCACTTGGGGCAGGTAGCGACTGCGGGAGCTGCCAGCTTCCAGTTTGCACGCCGCTTATCACGTCTCTGCTTAGAGACTTTACTCTTCGGAACCGCCATTTCGAGACACCTCCTTGGTGATACCCTTTCGGGCATGGTTAGTGGTTACTACTCAGTTTTTATTAAGTAGCTGCTCGAGGGCGGCCCATCTGGGATCGACCTGCTTTTTGCACCGGCAGTCCTCCTGATTCAGGTTGGCACCACAGCCGGGACAAAGCCCCTTGCAGTCTTCTGAGCATAAATGTTTTGTGTCCATATCAAGGATGAAGGCTGTGTAGGCCAAATCACCGATGTCGATCTCGCCATCGTCCAGGAGAACGATCTCTCCGTCTTCCTCTCCCTCCATCTCTTCGGCGAGCATATAGGAAAGCTTGACGGTCTTCTCCCGGCTGAATCTGCCCATACACCGATCACAGGTGTAGTCGAGCACAGACTTAGCCTGCCCTTCCAGGACCAGAACATCTGCGATGTTCTTCACTCGGCCGGTCACGTAGACAGGCTGGGTGATGGGCTGTTCACCGAAGAAATCCTCCTGGGTGAGATCAAGAGTAAAATCGAAGGGAACAGCAGCCCCGGGCACATGGATGATCTCTCTAAGATTCAGTCGCATAGCACAATCCTCACATGGTACAGAAAGCATTTTAACAAAAAAGATGGCAAATGTCAAATACTTTCTTCATTTTTTTGAATTCTGTGATATAATACGGATACCATCGGTTTCGCACCTGTGGTATGCCGTCAATATCGACAGACACTCCATATAGTATACAACGATTTCCCTCTTCTGGCAATTGGCAGGATAGAGAAATCGAGACAAGAAAGGTTGCGTTTTTTATGCGGGAATTCACCATCGGGCAAAACGACGCCGGCCAGAGACTGGACCGGTGGCTGAGCAAGACCCTCCCCGTCCTCCCTGCCCCCCTGGCCCAGAAGTACATCCGCATCAAGCGGGTGAAGCTCAACGGCAAGGGTGCCAAGCGGGACACCCGCCTCCAGAAGGGGGACCTGCTCCAACTTTATATCAATGATGAGTTTTTCGAGACCCCCACCCCGGAAAACGCCTTCCTGTCGGTCTTCAAGCCTCAGCTGAACATTGTCTACGAAGACGAAAACCTGATGCTCCTGGACAAGCGCCCCGGCATGGTGGTCCATCCTGATGAAAATGAACGGGTCAACACCCTCATCACCCACATCCAGGCCTACCTTTACCAAAAGAAGGAGTGGTCCCCCTACTGGGAGAACTCCTTTGCTCCCGCCCTGTGCAACCGCATCGACCGCAACACCGGCGGCATCGTCATTGCCGCCAAAAACGCCGAGACCCTGCGGATCATGAACCAGAAGATCAAGGACCGGGAGGTGGAGAAGTCCTATCTCTGTGTTGTCCTGGGCACCCCCAAGCCTGCCGAGGGCAAGCTGGAAAACTTCCTGGTGAAAGACGAGGGGAAGAAGCAGGTCTTCGTCCACAACAAACCCGTGGAGGGCGGCCGCACTGCTGTGACTCTCTACCGAACTCTGGCCAAGCGCAACGGACTGTCCCTGGTGGAGTGCCGTCTCATCACCGGCCGGACCCATCAGATCCGCGCCCAGATGGCCGCCGCCGGTCATCCCCTCCTGGGCGACGGCAAGTACGGTCGGGAGCGGGAAAATAAGCGCATGGGCAAGACCAATGGCCAGGCGCTGTACTCCTACAAACTCTCCTTTCCCTTCACCACCGATGCCGGCTGCCTGGAGGGTCTGAAAGGCCGGGAGTGGACGGTCACCGACGTCCCCTTCGTGGAGGAGTTCTTCCCCGGGGTCACGGTGGACTAAAAGACTGGATTTTCCCCGTCGACTTTTTTCCTGCCCGGTTGACAGGATTCTATATTTCTGCTAAAATTATTTCAATCTTAAATTGGAAAACAAGATGTTGAGTCTTTCCAAAGCAAGACACGACCGCCGCTGAGCTCTTCCCCCGTTGCTCAGCCTCCAAGGCCACACGGACAGCCGGGTCGAATGCCGAGTTCCGCATGATGCGGCGGCAACTTCTGTTGCCTTATTGATTGGGTTAAAAGCCCAAGTTTTATAAGTTGGTAACTTAAACCAAACCATTGCTTTCGAGCATACAAACTTGTGAAATGATCAATAAGAGTAGTAAAAGTAAGTTTCTTTGCTATATAGACTCTCATAATCTTTGATTTCCACGGGGATATTCCCCCCTTTTTCGTGAAATCTGCAAGTGACTGTATGCTGACAGCGTACAGTCACTTTTTGTTTTTTGGAGGGATGCTCTTATGAAAAAAATCATCGAGCTGAAAAACATCACCAAGTCTTTCGACGGGGAACAGCCCGTTTTGGATAACATCGATCTGGACATCTACAGCAACGAATTCCTCACCCTGCTGGGCCCCTCCGGCTGCGGCAAGACCCCCCTGCTCCGGCTCATCGGCGGCTTTGAGACCCCCGACTCCGGCGATATCATTTTCCTGGGTGATCGGATCAACGATGTCCCCCCCTACAAGCGCAACATCAATACCGTCTTTCAGAAATACGCCCTCTTCCCCCACCTGAACGTCTTTGACAACGTGGCCTTCCCTCTGCGGGAGAAAAAGGTCCCCAAGGAGGAGATTGAGGAGAAGGTCCATGAGATGCTTGCTCTGGTGGCCCTGAAGGGCTTTGAAAAGCGTTCCGTCACCCGCCTCTCCGGCGGCCAGCAGCAGCGCGTAGCCATCGCCCGGGCTTTGATCTCCCATCCCCAGGTCCTCCTGCTGGACGAGCCTCTGGGCGCACTGGACCTGAAGCTCCGCAAGGACATGCAGGTGGAGCTGAAGAAGATCCAGAAGCAGACCGGCATCACCTTCATCTTCGTCACCCACGACCAGGAGGAAGCTCTCTCCATGTCCGACACCGTGGTGGTCATGTCCGAGGGCAAGATTCATCAGATCGGTACCCCTGTGGACATCTACAACGAGCCTGAGAACGCCTTTGTGGCCGACTTCATCGGCGAGTCCAACATTTTGGACGGTGTCATGCTGGAAGACTACAAAGTCCGCTTCTCCGGCCAGACCTTCCAGTGTCTGGACAAGGAGTTCATGAAGAACGAGCCCGTTGACGTGGTGGTCCGCCCCGAGGACGTGGACATCGTCCCCGTGGAAAAGGGCCAGCTCACCGGCGTGGTCACCTCCGTCACCTTCATGGGTGTCCACTACGAGATCATCGTGGATGTGAACGGCTTCAAGTGGATGATCCAGACCACCGACTTCGTGGACGTGGATGAACGGATCGGCATCGAGCTGGAGCCCGATGCCATCCACATCATGAAGAAGTCCGAATACTCCAACCTGTATGGCGACTACTCTTCCTTCTCCAACGAGCTGGATGAGCTGAGCGAGTTAGAAGAGGAGGATGAGGACGAATGACCGAAAAAAAGACCCGCAGTGGAGGGCGGGTCGCCAAGACCAGCTACTATGCAACATTAGGTCCCTACTCTGTGTGGGCCATGTTCTTCATCCTGGTGCCCCTAGTCTTCGTGGC
>JAFZEB010000173.1 GCA_017560855.1 Ruminiclostridium sp. | reverse complement strand
GCCAGGTCTCCGTTTTGGTCGTACAGGGCGAACTCACGGGAGGCGGTGACTCCACGCATCTCCCGGCTCCAGGTCTCCACCCGGACCCGCTCTTCGTGGCGGGGGCGCTTGTGGACCTTCACATGGTAGGCCGTCAGGAACCACCGGGCGGGGGAGGACCCCAGGCCGTTGCCCACGGTGGAGCCGTGGAGGGAGGCGGCGTTCTCGAAATATTTTAAGAGTGCGGTGTTGGACAGGCCCAGCTCCTTGTTGATGTCGCTGTAGCCCACGTAGCAGGGTTCGGTGAATACCATGGAAGAGGCTCCTTTGGGGTAGTATAATGAAACAGTATACCATAGTCCCGATGATTTTGCCACCTCACCGTTCTCGTTGACAAATAAGGAAAACGTGCTATCATAGTACTGTTACCGTTTTTTCCACATCGAATAAAGGAGGAACTACGATGGCAAAGAAGTTTTCTATGGGCGCACTGATCGCCGTGGGCGCAGCAGCAGCCGCCATTGGCGGCGGCGTGGCAGCTTATCTGAATCGTGAGGCACTCAAGCAGGTGGCAAACGACATTTCCGAGAAGCTGGCTTCCAGAAAGGACGAGGAGGATGACTTCTTCGTGGAATTCGAGGAGGAACCTGTCGTTCACGCAACCGACAAGGCTGCAGAAGAGAGCGACTTCGTGGACGCAGATGGCGAAGCCGAGGTCGTCGTGGAAGAACCCGCAGAAGCACCCGCTGCTGAAGAGGCAGTGGAGGCCTGAATCGAGTGAGACAAAACAACGTCCCCTGCCCGTAAGGGCAGGGGACAACACCCTTTAGCAAAGTCGGAGGCGCAAGACCCAATGGAGATCACCATCAAACCGGCATTTCGGGAACGGAAGGCCATTCAGGAACTTTTAGTTGAATATACGTCTATGGTGGTAGCCGAGGATCCCCGGTATAAGGATTTCCTGGCCCTCCAGCGGTTTGAGGATGAGGTCGCCCGCCCGGAGAAGAAGTACTGCCGCCTGTACCTGGTGGAGGCTGACGGAACCCCTGCTGGGTGTATCGCCATGCAGAAGCTGGACGAGTTCCGCTGTGAAATGAAGCGGCTGTATATTCGCCCTGCCTTCCGGGGCAAGGGCATTGCCCGCCGTCTGGTGGAGATGCTCCTGGCCGATGCCCGCCAGGACGGCTACGAGGCCATGGTGCTGGATACCTTCCCCTTCCTTCGCCAGGCGGTAAGCCTGTACCGGGACCTGGGGTTTTATGAGATCCCCAGCTATAACGACAGCCCGGTGGATTCCACCATATATATGCGTAAGGACTTATGCCCGGCTTGAATATTGGCCTGACGGACCTGCTGTTTTTGCAGCAGGTCTTGCTTTTTGGACGAATGTACGCCGGGGGAGGTAATGTTTTTCTGGGATGGAAAGAACAAAAAGATGACAAAAAGTGCAAAAAGGGCTTTCTTTCTGATGAAAAGTTGCTATAATTGCTCCTTGCGTGCCTTTGTATGGCGTGTCGAATATGAATGAAGAGAAGAAAGGAATATCATTTTGACAAAACTTTGGAATGCATGGAATGACATCAGCCTGGTCAAGCGTATCGTGGCCGGCTTGATTTTGGGTGCGGTCCTGGGCCTGGTGGTCCCTGGTCTGACGGGCATCAGCATCCTGGGCGACCTCTTCGTGGGCGCACTGAAGGCACTGGCACCCCTGCTGGTTTTCTTCCTGGTCATAAACTCCCTGGCCCACCAGAAGCCCGGTAAGGGCACCAACATGAAAACGGTCATCGTCCTGTATCTGACTGGTACCCTGCTGGCTGCGCTGACCGCTGTGGTGGCCAGCTTCCTGTTCCCCTCCACTCTGGTCCTGTCCGCAGAGAGTGCGGCAGATATGGTGGCCCCCGGCGGCATCACCGAGGTCCTGAAAACCCTGCTGATGAATGCGGTGGCAAACCCTGTCAGCTCCATTGCGACGGCAAACTACATTGGCGTTCTGCTGTGGGCGGTGGTCCTGGGTCTTGCTCTGCGCCGCTCCTCTGACAACACCAAGGACGTTCTGAGCTGCCTGTCCGATGCCCTCTCCATGGCCATCCGCTGGGTCATCAGCCTGGCTCCCTTCGGCATCCTGGGCCTGGTGTTCAACACCGTTTCCACCACCGGCCTGGGCGTCTTTGCCTCTTATCTGCGGGTCATTGCCGTTCTGGTGGGCTGCATGTTCTTTGTGGCCCTGGTGATCAACCCCATTCTGGCCTTCCTCTGCAGCTACAAGAATCCCTATCCCCTGGTGTTCAAGTGCCTGCGGGACAGCGGCGTGATGGCCTTCTTCACCCGCAGCTCTGCCGCCAACATCCCTGTGAATATGTCTCTGTGCAAGGAGCTGGGGCTGGATGAGGACAAGTACTCTGTCTCCATTCCTCTGGGTGCCACCATCAATATGGCTGGTGCGGCCATCACCATCACCGTTCTGACTCTGGCCACCGCCAACACCCTGGGTATCTCTGTGGACTTTGGCACGGCTTTCCTGCTGAGCTTTGTGTCCACCATTTCCGCCTGCGGCGCCTCCGGTGTGGCTGGTGGCTCCCTTCTGCTGATCCCTCTGGCCTGCAGTCTGTTTGGCATCCCCAACGACATCGCCATGCAGGTGGTGGGCATTGGTTTCATTATTGGCGTGATCCAGGACTCCTGCGAGACTGCGCTGAACTCCTCCTCTGACGTTCTGTTCACCGCTTCCGCCGAGTATTATCACCGCCGGAAGACCCGGAAGCAGGGTTAAGACCAACAAAAACCCCGAATGCCAAGGCATTCGGGGTTTCGTTCATTCTTCCGGAATTTGCAGCTGCCAGAAGGCCACGGCGCTGGCGGCGGCCACGTTGAGAGAGTCCACCTGGTGGGACATGGGGATGCGGACGGTAAAGTCGCAGTCGGCGATGGTCCCCTCGGCCAGACCATCTCCCTCGGTGCCCAGGATGATGGCCAGTTTGTCACAGGCCAGGAGCTTGGGGTCCCGGATGCTGATGGAGTCGTCGCTGAGGGCCATGGCAGCGGTTTGGAAGCCCATGGCTTTCAGACGGTCCAGGCCGGGCTGGGGCCAGTGGTCGGTTTCGGACCCAAGGAAGGTCCAGGGGACCTGGAAGACCGTGCCCATGCTCACCCGGATGGCCCGTCGGTAAAGGGGGTTGCTGCAGGCGGGAGTCAGCAGGACGGCATCCATCCCCAGGGCGGCGGCAGACCGGAAAATGGCACCCACGTTGGTGGGGTTCATGACGTTTTCCAGAATGGCAATGCGGCGGGCCCCGGCGCAGACCTCCTCCACGGAGGGGAGCTTGGGCCGACGCATGGCGCACAGGACCCCTCGGGTCAGCTTGAAGCCCGTCAGCTGGGTGAGGACGTCAAAAGGGGCGGTGTACACGGGGACCTCCCCGCACCGGGCGATGACCTCTTTGGCCTCCCCTTCGATGTGCTTGGTCTCCACCAGCAGGGAGACCGGCTGATAGCCTGCGTTCAGGGCACGCTCCACCACCTTGGGGCTTTCGGCGATGAAGAGGGCGTTTTCCGGGTCCTCCCGGCTGAGGAGCTGGTTCTCGGTGAGCCGGGCGTAGACGTCCAGGGCAGGGTCGTTAAAATCGGTGATCTCGATGATGTTCGGCATAGTAAAAACCTCCCAATGGGTTTCCTCCATTATGGAGACTTCCCAGTTCTTTGTCAATGTGTTATCATGGGGATACCAAAGAAAAGGAGAGGGAACCATGGCCATCAAGAACGAAGCGAAGATCAAGAACGGCCTCATCGTGGCCATCCGGGAACAGCTGGAGCACCGTGCTCTGTGGATGTACCTTCTGTGCGACGAGGCCAAGAAGAAGGGTCTGCCCCCGGAGGAGTACGCCCCCGCCGCCATCAAGCGCTGCGGCCTGTTCCAGGGGGCCAACCTACGGAAGAAGGCCGGGGGCGGGGAGTCCCTGAAGGGCCTGAAGAAGACCCTGTTCACCAAGCCCGCCCAGTGGGTCTTTGAGATGAAGATCCGCCGGTGCGACGACG
>JAFZEB010000172.1 GCA_017560855.1 Ruminiclostridium sp. | reverse complement strand
CGAGAGCTACCACGGCGTGACCTACACCGAGCGGTTCGGTCAGGGCGGCGCCTTCATCACCAAGGCCACCGCACAGCTCATGCGTGACTTCGGCTGCTCCCCCGCACCCATGAATGCCTACCTGCTGAACGTGGGCCTGGAGACCCTCCACCTGCGTATGCCCCAGCACTGCGCCAACGCTCTGGCGGTGGCTCAGTTCGTGAAGGATCACCCCAAGGTGGAGTGGGTCACCTACCCCGGCCTGGAGGGCGACGCCAACTACGAAAAGGCACAGAAGTACATGCCCAACGGCACCTGCGGCGTGGTCACCTTCGGCGTGAAGGGCGGCCGCAAGGCAGCCGAGACCTTCATGGCCGGTCTGAAGCTGGCCTCCATCGCCACCCATGTGGCTGACGCCAAGACCTGCGTCCTGCACCCCGCCTCCGCTACCCACCGTCAGATGTCCGATGCTGAGCTGGAGGCCGCCGGCGTTTCCCCCGACCTGATCCGTCTGTCCGTGGGCATTGAGGACGCTGCCGACATCATCGCTGATCTGGAGCAGGCTCTGGAGAACGTTTGATGTTCCGGGATCTTGCCAGTAAGATGACACCCCGGAAGGGTCTGGTCTGCGTCTTCGTGGCCGCTCTGTGCATGAGCATCGGTGGCCTGTGCATCAAGGTCATCCCCTGGCATCCTATGGCCATCAACTCCTTTCGGAGCATCATCTCCTCCAGCATCATCTTCCTCTTTGCAAAACTCACCGGCCATAAGCTGAAGATGACCCCCGGTGTGGCCATCGGTGCCTTTGCCATGTGCGTCACCACCATTCTGTATGTGTCGGCCAATAAGCTCACCACAGCGGGCAACACCATCCTGCTGCAGTTTTCCGCCCCGGTTTTCGTCATCATTTTCATGTGGCTGTGCTTCCATGAAAAGCCCCAAAAGCTGGATGTCATCACCTGCGTCATCGTCTTCGGCGGCATTGCCTGCTTCTTCCTGGACAGCCTGGGCAACGGCAGCCTGCTGGGCGACTCCCTGGCCCTGCTGTCCGGCGTGGGCTACGCCTGGATCTTTATGATGAACAAGATCCCCGGGGGTGACTCCATCTTTTCCTGCGCCCTGGGACAGGCCATGGGTGCGGTAGTTGGTCTGCCCTGGCTGGTTCAGGAGACCCAGTTTGACGGCCAGACCCTTTTTGCCGCCATCTGTCTGGGTGTTTTTGCCCTGGGTATTGCCTACTCCCTGATCTCCTGGGGCACCAAGTATGCCCCGCCGGTGTCCTGCTGTCTGGTGACCGGCATTGAGCCCATTCTGAGCCCCATCCTGGTGGCCCTGGCCATTGGAGAGGTCCTGACCCCTCTGTCCCTGCTGGGGGGCGCCATCGTCTTTGTCACCGTCATGGTGTACAATGTGTTGGGTGCCCGGGCGGAGGCCAGAGAGGCGGCCCAAGCTGCCGAGTAAAATCCAAACGAAAGAAAGGGAACACAGTTATGTCCTCTCGCAAGGGCCTTCTGTTTGTTTTCATTGCCGCTGTTCTGTTTAGTATCGGCGGCCTGTGCGTGAAGGTGATCCCATGGAATGCCATGGCCATCAATTCCTTCCGCAGTATCATTTCCGTCATCCTGCTGCTGGGCTTTGCCAAAGTCACCGGACGGAAGTTCAAACTCACCCCCGGTGTCCTCATTGGCGCAGTCTCCATGTGCGGGGTCACCACCCTCTACGCCATGGCAAATAAGCTCACCACGGCGGCCAACACCATCCTTCTGCAGTTCACAGCGCCGGTCTTTGTGATCCTGGTCATGTGGCTGGTCTTCAAGGAAAAACCCAAGCGTCTGGATGTGATCACCTGTATCGCTGTCTTCGGCGGTGTGGCCTGTTTCTTCCTGGACAGCCTGGGCAGCGGCAGCTTTTTGGGGGATGCTCTGGCCCTACTCTCCGGTGTGGCCTATGCCGGTGTGTTTATGATGAACAAGTTCCCCGGAGGAGACCCCCTCTTTGCCACCATTTTGGGCCAGGCCATGGGCGCTGTCATCGGCTTTCCCTGGCTGGTACAGGAGACTGTGTTTACCGGTACGGCCCTGGCTGCCGCTGTGGCTTTGGGTGTCTTCCAGCTTGGTGTGGCCTATATGTTCTTCACCACGGGTATCCGCACGGCACCGCCGGTGTCGGCTTGTCTGGTGGCGGGCATCGAGCCCATTCTGAACCCCGTTCTGGTGGCGGTGGTTCTGGGAGAGATGATCTCGCCCCTGTCCCTGGTGGGCGGTGCCATCGTGTTCCTCAGCATCATGGCTTACAATGTACTTTCTGCACGGCAGGAGAAGCGGGCAGAACGAAACAGAAAGGAAGAACCTTGCGCATGAATTCGAAAAAAGGCCTTCTCTGCGTCTTTGCCGCCTCTCTGCTCTTCAGCACCGGCGGCCTGCTGGTGAAGCTCATTCCCTGGCAGTCCCTGTCCATCAACTCCTTTCGGAGCATCATCTCCGTGTGCATCCTCTACGCCTTTGCCAAAGTCACCCGGCAGAAGGTGAAATTCACCCCCGGCACCATCGCCGGTGCCTGCATCGTGGCCTGCAGTACCACCCTGTACACGGCGGCCACCAAGCTCACCACGGCGGCCAACGCCATCCTCCTGCAGTTCACCTCTCCCATCTGGGTCATCCTCTTCATGTGGCTGATCTTTAAGGAGAAGCCCAAAAAGCTGGACATTCTCACCAGTGTCATCGTCTTCTGCGGCATCGGCTGCTTCTTCCTGGATGGCCTGGGCTCCGGTGACATGGTGGGCGACTGTCTGGCGGTGCTGGCGGGCATCTGCTACGGCTGGATCTTCATGCTCAACAAGATCCCCGGGGGCGATCCTCTGTCTTCCACCCTTCTGGGTCATGGGCTGGCGGCCATCGTGGGCCTGCCCTCCCTCCTGCAGGAGACCCAGTTCGACAGCCGGACCCTGACCGCTGCGGTGGTCATGGGTGTTTTCCAGCTGGGCATTGCGTACATCTTCCTCACGGTGGGCGTCAAGTACGCCCCGCCGGTTTCGGCCTCTCTGGTTACCGGCATCGAGCCCATCCTGAACCCCATCCTGGTGGCTGTGGTGGTGGGGGAGACCATCACCGGCCTGTCCCTGGTGGGCGGCGTCATCGTGTTTGTCACCATCATGGTCTACAATCTGGTGAGCGCCCAACTGGATAAAAAGAAGGAGGCTTCTCCATGCTGAATATCATCTATCAGGACGAGTCCATCGTCGTCTGCGAAAAGCCCTTCCGGGTCCTGTCCACCGACGAACCCGGGGGCATGCCTGATCTCATCCGGGAGGCCATCGGCCAGCCGGAAGCCAAGGTCCGCTCTGTGCACCGCCTGGATCAGGTGGTGGGCGGCATCATGGTCTACGCCCTCACCGGCCCCGCCGCTTCCGAGCTCTCCCGGCAGATCCGGGAGGATTCCTTCCTGAAGGAGTACCAGGCGGTGGTCCACTGGCGGCCCCAGTATGACGAGGGGACCTACATTGACCTCTTGGGCCGCAACGAAAAGACCCGGAAGACCTACGTGGCCAAGTACCCGGGCAAGGGCATCCAGCAGGCCGTCCTCCACTACAAGCTTCTGGACAACAAGGAGGGCTTCTCCCTGGTGGAGATCCGTCTGGAGACCGGCCGGACTCATCAGATCCGGGCCCAGTTCTCCTCCCGGAACATGCCCCTGGCGGGCGACCGGAAGTACAGCAAGTACCCCGATCCTCAGGAGTGGCAGATCGCCCTGTGGTCCAGCCATTTGAAGTTCACCCACCCGGACACCGGGGAAGAGATGGACTTCCGTCTGGATACCCCCGATACTGCTCCGTGGACTATGTTTAAGGAGTAAAAAACAGGCTCTGTCTCCCGTGAGGCAGAGCCGTTGTTCTTTTCGAGAAGCCGAAGCCTTCTCCCTGGGGAGTCGAACTGTCCGGGGGACAGTTCGATAAAATCCCGTGACCATTCCAAGTAGGTGGCCCGGCGGAGCCGGGACGGATGAGGGGTACTGAAAACCGGGCCCCCTCATCAGTCTGCTTCGCAGACAGCTTCCCCCCAGGGGGAAGCCTTTCTGTTGACCTAGGTTTGGCGTGGGGAAATAAGGTGAAATCTTATCTGTAAACGCACAAAAACCGCCGCTGTTTGACAGCGGCGGTTTTTTCTCTTGCTATTTGAACGGATT
>JAFZEB010000019.1 GCA_017560855.1 Ruminiclostridium sp. | reverse complement strand
CGGGCGGCCAGGACGGCCATGAGGAAGCACAGGCCCAGAGAGAAGACCAGCAGGACCTCCTCGTTCATGAGGACCACCAGCTTTTTCATCAGGGAGGGCAGCAGGAAGATGCCCAGGATGAGCCACAGGGCCAGGTAGAAGATCAGCAGACCCATCTGGGCGGCCAGGGCCACGCCGCTGATGGACTGAGACACGGCAATGGTGGACAGAATGACCATGGCAAAGATGGCGATGATGTCCTCAATGACCAGGGTGCCCATGGCCAGGTCAGAGAATTTCCGGTCCTTCATGCCCAGGTCCTCGATGCTCTTCATGGTGATCATGGTGGAGGACATGGCCAGCATGACCCCCAGGAAGATGCTGTTCATGGTGCCCCAGTCCATGAGAATGCCCAGGAAGAAGCCCACGATGCCCATACCCAAGGCTTGAACACCGGCGGACAGGAAGCCGGGGACGCCAACCTCCCCCATTTTGTGGACGGAGAACTCAAGACCTAAGCCGAACATCAGGAAGATGACGCCGATCTCCGACCAGACCTCCACGGACTCCATGTTCTGGACGGTGGGAAGAAAGTCCACCACGGGACCGGCCAGGAACCCGGCCAGGATGTAGCCCAGGACGGAAGGAAGGTTGATTTTTTTACAAAGGATGGTGGTGAATGCCGCCAGGACCAGGATCACGGTCAGGTCGGTGATAAGGGCAGGGATGGCGTGCATGGCGGGCCTCCTTTCGGGGAAGATGGGGGATACTGCGGGCGGCTAATAGCCGCCCCTACATGACAAACGCAGGTCAAACAATGTAGGGGCGGATAGCATCCGCCCGTCCACGTTGGTCTTTCTATTTATTATAGTATAAGCCAATCCCCCAATTTTTGCAACCTTCCTGGAAGACAATCCCATTTCATTGACATCAGACCCCCATTATGTTACCTTATAACTAGGAAAAACAAACCAAAAGGAGGTTTTTGTATATGGTACACACCGACCTTTCCGCCCTCTGCCGCCAGCTGCGGCAGGATGTGCTGGAGATGATCCACGCAGCCGGCTCCGGCCATCCCGGCGGCTCCCTGTCCGCCGTGGAGATCCTCACCGCCCTCTACTTTGAGGTGATGAAGGTGGACCCCGCCAACCCCAGCGACCCCGACCGGGACCGTTTCATCCTCTCCAAGGGTCACGCCGCCCCCATCCTCTACGCCGTTCTGGCCCGGAAGGGGTACTTTGACCCTGCCATGCTCCCCACCCTCCGTTCCCTGGGTTCCCCCCTTCAGGGTCACCCCCACATGCACATGCTCCCCGGCCTGGACTGCTCCTCCGGCTCCCTGGGTCAGGGCCTTTCCGTAGCAAACGGCTTAGCATTTGCCGCAAAAAAGTTAAACAAACCCTACCGGACCTACTGCCTCATGGGTGACGGCGAGGTCCAGGAAGGCCAGGTGTGGGAGGCCGCCATGACCGCCGCCCACTTCGGCCTGGATAACGTCTGCGCCATCGTGGACAACAACGGCGTTCAGCTGGACGGCACCACCGCCGAGATCATGGGGGTGGAACCCCTGGGCGAGAAGTTCCGTGCCTTCGGCTGGCACGTGATCGACTGTGATGGTCATGATCTGACCGCTGTCCTGGCCGCCTTCCAGGAGGCCGCACAGACCAAGGGCAAGCCCACCGTCATCGTGGCCAAGACCGTCAAGGGCAAGGGTGTCTCCTTCATGGAGAACCAGTGCGGCTGGCACGGCAAGGCCCCCAATAAGGATGAACTGGCCGCTGCCCTGGCCGAGATCGTGTAAAGGAGGAACCGCCATGAAAGACGTGAAATACATCCCCCAGCGGGACGGCTACGGCCTGGGTCTGCTGGAACTGTGCAAGACCCGTGAGGACATCCTGGTGCTGGATGCCGACGTGGCCGCCTCCACCCGGACCAACTGGATCCGGGACCAGTACCCCGACCACTTCTACAACCTGGGCATCAGCGAGCAGGACATGGTGGGCACCGCCGCCGGTCTGGCTCTGGGTGGTATGATCCCCTATGTGTCCACCTACGGCGTGTTCCTGTCCGGCCGTGCCTTTGACCAGATGCGCACCACCGTGTGCTACAACAACCTGAAGGTCCGCTTCGGCGGTGCCCATGCGGGCATCTCCGTGGGCCCCGACGGGGCCACCCACCAGGCTTTGGAGGACATCGCCCTGGCCCGTGTCCTGCCCAGGATGATGGTCATCGCCCCCTGCGACAGCGAGGAGACCCGGAAGGCGGTCATCGCCGCCGCCGACATCGACGGCCCTGTGTACTTCCGCTTCGGCCGTGAGGCCGTCCCTGTGGTCACCGACGAATCCACCCCCTTTGAGATCGGCAAGGCCCGTCTGGTCCAGAACGGCACTGACTGCGCCGTCTTCGCCTGCGGCGCCATGGTCTATGAGGCCATGGTGGCAGCCGAGGAGCTGGAAAAAGAGGGCATCTCCCTGCGGGTCTTTGACCTGCACACCATCAAGCCCATTGACGAAGAGGCCATCCTTACCGCCGCTCGTGAGTGCGGCTGCATCGTCACCGCCGAGGAGCACCAGACCGCCGGTGGTCTGTACAGCGCCGTGGCCGAGGTCATCGTGAAAGGCCAGCCCGTCCCCATGGAGAACGTCTCCGTCCGGGACACCTTCGGCCAGTCCGGCCCCCCGGAGTCTCTCATGGATGCCTACGACCTGAACGCCAAGGGCATTGCGGCCGCCGTCCGCAAGGTCCTGGAGCGGAAAGCATGAAGAAATTACTGCCCACCCTGCTGCTGATGCTGCTTCTCACAGCCTGCGGCGGGGTGGAACCCCCTCCGGCGGACTATGTCTCCCCGGAGGACGGCTTTCGGTATGCCAAGTCCCAGCTGGTCCCCCAGGAGCAGTACGTCTACGACCAGCTCCTGACGGGGCTGAAGGACCAAACCGACCGTATTGAGGGCCTTTACCCGGATCCTGCCATGATCGAGCGGGCCATCCGGGCGGTGGACCGGGACTACCCGGAGCTCTTCTGGTTCTCGGGCACAGGACAGATCGAGACCTCCTACCTGGGAGACAAGGCCCTGGAGGCAGCCTACCTCCCGGACTACACCGTGTCCCCCGACCAGCGAGGGGAGGTCCGGGCCCAACTGGATGGCTGGATGGCAGAGTTCCGGGCAGGTCTCCCGGCCAGCGGTGACCAGTGGGAGACCGCCCTGTATGTCTATGCGTACATCATCGACCATGCCGACTATGCCATGGTGGAGGACAACTCCATGGTGAACATCATGGTAAACGGCCAGGGCCTGTGCGGGTGCTACGCCAAGACCGCCCAGTATCTGCTGAACGGCTTGGGCATCCCCTGCGCCTACATCACCGGTCAGGCTGGGGGAGAGACCCACGCCTGGAACCTGGTATGGATCGACGGCAGTCCCACCTGGATGGACCCCACCTGGGGGGACCCGGTCTACGAGGGAGGCGACCCGGCCAACGGCCCCATCTACGACTACTTCGGCCTGACCACCGAAGAGCTTCTCCTGACCCACACCCCGGACGATGAAGTGGCCCTTCCCGTCTGCGCCGACCAGAGTCTGAACTACTACCGCCATGAGGGGCTGTATTTGGAACGCTATCAGCCCGATGGGGTGGTCT